>NZ_QKTT01000005.1:0-224268 GCF_003234555.1 Curtobacterium sp. MCBD17_019
CCGGCGCCCTCCCCGACAGGAGCCCCATGTCCGCAGCCCCGGCACCGCAGCCGCAGGCCGTGCAGCCCCCGAAGCCGCGTGCGACCGTCCGCATCGGCGACCGCATGTTCTCCACCGCGACCGTCCTGGCCGGCGGGCTCATCCTCCTCGTCCTCGCCCTCGTCGCCCTGTTCCTCGTCTGGCAGAGCATCCCGGCGTTCTCCGCCAAGCCCGGGGACCTGCCGAACGACGCGACGGGCTTCTGGGACTACGTCGGTCCCCTCGTCTTCGGGACCGTCTGGGCGGCGCTCCTCGCGCTCGTCATGGCGACGCCGATCTCCATCGGCATCGCCCTCTTCATCTCGCACTACGCGCCGCGACGGATGGCCGCCCTGCTCGGGTACGTGATCGACCTGCTCGCCGCCGTACCGAGCGTCGTGTTCGGCCTGTGGGGCGTCCTGGTCCTGGCTCGCTTCGTGCAGCCCTTCTACGTCTTCCTCAACCACTCCCTCGGCTGGTTCCCGCTGTTCTCCGGACAGGTGTCCGGCACGGGTCGCACGATCCTGACGGCGGCGATCGTGCTCGCGGTCATGACGATCCCGATCATGACCGCGGTCATGCGCGAGATCTTCCTGCAGGCGCCGCGCCTCAACGAGGAGGCCGCCCTGGCCCTCGGTGCCACGCGCTGGGAGATGATCCGGCTGTCGGTGTTCCCGTTCGCCCGGTCCGGCATGGTCTCGGCGATCATGCTCGGCCTCGGGCGCGCGCTGGGCGAGACACTCGCGGTCGCCATCGTGCTGTCCGTGTCGAACAGCGTCACGCCGAAGGTGCTCACCTCGCTCAACCCGAGCACCATCGCCGCGAACATCGCGCTGCAGTTCAGCGAGGCGTCCGGCGTCCGGCTCAACGCGCTCGTCGCATCGGGCCTGATCCTGTTCGCCATCACCCTCGTGATCAACATCGCCGCGCGGTTCATCGTCCGCAAGCGCGTCGTCTGACGGGAAGGCCAGAACCATGACCATCGCGCTCCGCCCCGCCCGCGGCAACGTCTACGCGTCGGGCAAGCTCCCGAAGCCGTTCCCCTGGATCCTGCTCGCCGGCAGCTGGATCGCCTTCGGCCTCGTCTTCGCCCTGCTCAACGCGGGCGGTACCGTCGCGGACTTCAACGTCGTCGGCGCACTGTTCCTCGGGACCGTCCTGTTCGACGTCCTCATCGTCGTGATCTCGCGGATCGTCGAGGGTGGCCGCAAGGCGATCGACCGGCTCGTCACCTCGCTCGTCGCGACCGCGTTCATCGTCGCCGTGCTGCCGCTCGTGTCGCTGCTCTGGACCGTCATCGCCCAGGGGCTGCACCGCTTCGACGCCGAGTTCTTCACGTACTCGATGCGCAACGTCATCACCGTGGGCGGCGGCGCACTGCACGCCATCGTCGGCACCGTCGAGATCACCCTGCTCGCGACGCTCATCAGCGTGCCGATCGGGCTCCTCACCTCGATCTACCTCGTCGAGTACGGCCGCGGCTGGCTCGCCCGTGGCATCACGTTCTTCGTCGACGTCATGACCGGGATCCCCTCGATCGTCGCCGGCCTGTTCGCCTACTCGCTGTTCGCGCTCATCGTCGGGCCGGGCACCCGCACGGGCGCGATCGGGTCGGTCGCACTGTCGGTCCTCATGATCCCCGTCGTCGTCCGGTCGACCGAGGAGGTCCTGAAGATCGTCCCGATGGACCTCCGCGAGGCCTCGTACGCCCTCGGTGTGCCGAAGTGGCTCACCATCGTCAAGGTCGTGCTGCCCACGAGCCTCGCGGGCATCACCACCGGCGTCATGCTGGCGATCGCCCGCGTCATCGGCGAGACCGCCCCCCTGCTCGTCACCGCCGGCTTCACGACGAGCATGAACTACGACCTGTTCGGCAACCCGATGATGACGCTGCCCGTGTTCGCGTACACGCAGTACTCGCAGCAGGGCGCGAACCCCGTGCCGTTCGTCGACCGCGCCTGGACCGCAGCGCTCGTGCTCATCCTCATCGTCATGCTGCTCAACCTCATCGCCCGCTTGATCGCCCGCGTCTTCGCACCCAAGATCGGTCGGTAGCCACTCCCCCGGCCACCGGCACCCGACCACCCACCCCAGAAGGAACCAGCGTGTCCAAGCGCATCGAGGTCTCCGGCCTCAACGTCTACTACAACAAGTTCAAGGCCGTCGAGGACGTCTCGATGACGATCGAGCCGCGGACGGTCACCGCCTTCATCGGCCCGTCCGGCTGTGGCAAGTCGACGTTCCTCCGCACCCTGAACCGCATGCACGAGGTCATCCCCGGCGCGACGGTGCAGGGCGAGGTCCGCATCGACGGCGACGACCTCTACGCGCCCGGCGTCGACCCGGTGCTCGTACGTCGACAGGTCGGCATGGTCTTCCAGCGCGCCAACCCGTTCCCGACGATGTCGATCAAGGACAACGTCCTCGCCGGCGTCAAGCTCAACAACAAGCGCATCAGCCGCTCGGAGTCCGACGACATCGTCGAGAAGTCCCTGCAGGGCGCGAACCTGTGGAACGAGGTCAAGGACCGCCTCGACAAGCCCGGCATGGGCCTGTCCGGTGGGCAGCAGCAGCGCCTGTGCATCGCTCGGGCGATCGCGGTACAGCCCGACGTCCTGCTCATGGACGAACCCTGCTCGGCGCTCGACCCGATCTCGACCCTGGCGATCGAGGATCTCATCGAGGAGCTGAAGCAGGACTACACGATCGTCATCGTGACGCACAACATGCAGCAGGCGTCACGAGTCAGCGACAAGACCGCGTTCTTCAACATCGCGGGCACCGGCCAGCCCGGTCACCTCATCGAGTACGGCGAGACGGCGAACATCTTCTCGAACCCGACCGTGCAGGCCACCGAGGACTACGTCTCGGGCCGCTTCGGGTGATCCCACCGGCCACGCGCGCCGCGGGGCAGAGCGGATGACGGGAGGCGGTGCACCAGCAGGTGCACCGCCTCCCGTCCGTCCTGGACCTGGTCGTCAGGCGCTCGTGGGTACCGCCACGATCGGCTTCGTGGTCGGCTGCTTCGAGCCCCCGGCGGGTTCGACCGTGATGCCGATGGTGTCGCCCGCCGCCTTGGCGCCGGAGAGCACCGCGCTCGTCGTGCCACCGTCGACCGAGCCGACGAGTCCCGCCGGCGTGATCGAGGACCCGATGTACCAGAGTTCGTACGTCTTGCCGGCGGGCGCGGCCTTGACGCCCTTGAAGATCACGGCGGACTTGCGGAGCTGGTCGGACCACACGACCGTGGCCGTGCCTCCACCCTTGACCGTCGTCGACGCCCGCTGGAAGTCCGCGGCGGCGTAGATCTGGTCGAGCTTCGTCGAGGCCTGGACCTGCCCCTGTCCGGGTCCGGTCTCGTGCTCGGCGAGCGACTGGATCCCGAGGGTGCCGCCGGCGATCACGGCCACCGCGGCGGCGGCCAGGACCACGCGAGCCGGACGCTGGAACCAGCGGACCCGCGCGTTCCCCGACGCCGTGCCGGCGGGGGCGGCGGTGACGTCCGCGACGGCCGCGTGCCGGGCCTCCCGGGCGACCGGCTGCGGCGCGACGGACTGTGCGGAGCCGGGCGCGGCGGCGGCGAGGTCACCCACGGACGAGCCGCCCTGTGCGTCCTCGACCGGCAGCGCCGGGAGCTGGGGCGTCGTGGCGATCTTCGCCATGAGCGCGGCCCGGAGGTCGCGCGGCGGCTCGACCGGCTCGACCGCGTAGGCCAGCAGCAGTGCGGTCTCATGGAGCGAGTCCACCTCGGCACGCACCGGGTCGGATGCGGCCATCGCCGCGTCGACCGCAGCGCGCTCGACGGCGTCGACCGCATCGGTCGCGTAGGAACCCGTCATGAGCGCCACGTCGTCGGGTCGGATGGTCATGACCTCACCCCCATCTCGTCGCGGAGTCGGATCATCCCGTCACGGAGACGGGTCTTCACGGTGCCGATCGGGACACCGAGGATCGCGGCCATCTCGCTGTGCGAGTAGCCGCCGTAGTAGGCCATGGTGACGGCCTGGCGTTGGAACTCGGTGAGGCGGGCGAGCGCCCGGCTCACCCGCTCGTGCTCGATGCGGATCTCGACCGACTCGGTCACCGAGTCGAAGTCCGTCTCGAAGTCGCGGATGCCCACCTTCGTGTCCCGGTCACGCGAGGACTGTGCGGCCCGCACGCGGTCGACCGCGCGTCGGTGCGCCATCGTCAGGATCCAGCTCGGGGCCGAACCGCGCGCGGCGTCGAACCGGCTGGCGTTCTGCCAGACCTCGAGGAAGACCTCTTGCGTCACCTCTTCGGACTGGGCATGATCTCGGAGCAGCCGCGTGATGAGCCCCATGACGCGGCCCGAGAGCTGGTCGTACAGGGCTCCGAACGCCTCTTGATCGCCAGCGGCGACGCGTGTGAGGAGTTCGTCAGGCGACGCAACGAGTGGGGACGAGGGGGCCTCGTAGCCGTTCGTGTCGCGTTCCACGAGAGTCAGCATCGCAGGTTTTCCTCCTCACAGGGCGTCGGAGCGCAGCCGTTGTCCACGACGCGCTGGTGGTTCCGGGTACGTCGATGACGGCTGGACGGCGACGGCACCGGACCCCGTGCGACCCGCAGGGAATGGGCCGTCGGCCCGGGTCGCACGGGGTGGTTCCGGTGGTGAGCGGCCGTCCCGCCGTCACAGCAGGGATTCGGCGTCCCCCGCGGATCGGATTGGGCGGGCTTCCGGCGGGGTGCCGCGGAAGGTCCGGGGCGGCAGAAGGTCCGGGGCGGCGGACACGACAGTGCGTAGGTCGAACGACAGCGGCCCCGTCGACACCTGCGCCCGCACCCGCACCCGCACCAGGCTCCAGCGGACCCGTCGTCGACACCGGACGCCCGATGATCCGGGTCGCGGGAACGACGACGGGCCCGGCGGAGGGAACCGCCGGGCCCGTCGTGACGTGGACGCCGGACCGCAGAAACGCCTCTCGGCGCGAGGCCGCTCGGAGCGGCGAATTTTGGAGCCCGGGGTTACTGCGGCCCGACGTGGACGAGTGTAGCGAAGGCGCCCTGGCCACCGTCGGGTGTTCACGCAGAGAGGACGTGCGCGCGCCCCGGGCGCGTCGGCGCGGTCAGTCGAGGCTGTCGCGGCGCCACAACCCGGCGGCCGCAGCGAGGTCCTCGGCGAGTTCGGACAGGCGCAACGCACGACGGGTGAGCTCGCTGGCTCGGTCCTCCGCCGTGAGGTCGGCGTCGTCCGCGACGCTCGTCGCTCCGGCGGCCGTCAGGCGGCAGAACGCCGCTCCGCGCTCGAGCGCGACCGCGAAGTCGCCGGTGTACAGGCCGCGGAGGATCTCGTCCGCCAGGGTGACGATCTCGGCCGGTCCGGTCGGTTGCTCCGCGCCCGCGACGGCCTGGTCGATCGTCGAGACGGCCTCGGTGCCGCGCTCGAAGAGGTACGCGACCTCGTCCGGGTTCTGCCGGATCAGGGTGCGGACGAGGTAGATCCGCCAGAGCGCGCCGGGCAGGGTGTGTGCGCCGACCCGTGCCCAGAGCTCTGCGAGGGCGTCGATCCCGTGCACGTCCGTGTAGGTCACGAGGCGCTCGACGACGGCGGGGTCCGGATCGGTGCGGACGCGGTGCACCAACGCCGTCGCGGTCTCGTGCGCGACACGGTTGATGAGCGCCGGGTCGTTACCGCCCTGGATGGCCTCGAACTCGGCGGCGGTGAACTGCACGGGTCGGTGGTAGTCGCGTGGCATCGGCGTCAGTGTAGGCGGGACCGGTAACACGGTGGTCAGGTGGGACGGCGCTCCGTCGGCCGATACGCTGGAGGGCGAGGGCCTCTAGCTCAGTCGGTAGAGCACCGGACTTTTAATCCGAGGGTCGTGGGTTCGAGCCCCACGGGGCCCACCGTCGCGAACGCGATCCGGGGCGCCCCTCCGAGTGGTGGCGGCAGCGGCGCGGGTCTCCGTCCGGGTGACGGGACCGTGACCCGCAGATGAAATACGCACATCCATCGGATCCACCGTCGCGTTGTCAGGCCGGATGCCGTAGGTTGGGCGGACAGTCGATGCGCAGAACAGACGCGTACCGCACCAGCAGAACAAGGAAACAACGCAGTCATGGCTACAGGCATCGTCAAGTGGTTCAACGCCGAGAAGGGTTTCGGCTTCATCGCTGCCGACGACGGCAGCGGCGACCTCTTCGCTCACTACTCCGCCATCCAGACGGGCGGCTACCGCTCGCTGGAGGAGAACCAGCGCGTCGAGTTCGACGTCGCGACCAGCCCGAAGGGGCTCCAGGCGGAGAACATCCGCGTCATCTGACCTCCCGGTCTCTGTTCGGAGCGCGGGTCCCTCATCGGGGCCCGCGCTTCGTCGTTCCCGGGGCGTCCGCTCGGGGGCACGGTCGGCGTCCCCGCGCCTCGGGCGACGCGCCCGAGGCGGGCGCAGCGGGGTACACGCGCTCCTCAGCGCTGTCACGGCTGATCTTGTCCACTGTTCAGCTGCCGCTCAGTGGTTCGAGGGGGAGGCGCCGATAGCGTCGTTCGCGGATCCACCACGTGGGTCCCGACACCGGCACCACCAGCAACGACGAACGGGGTACACCGTGACCGAACCCATCCACGACACGCACACCAGCACCACCGGCGCAGCGCGACGGGCGATGGCCCCGGCCACGGGGCGCCTCGCGCTCTCCGATGACCGCCTGCTCGACGAGCTCCGCCGCAACGCGCGGGTCTCGACGCGGCGGATCCGCGCGGACTTCGTCGAGGTCCACACGCCCACGCGCGTGCTCGGGTACGTCAAGGGGCAGCGCAAGTCCTTCGTGGCGCTCCGCGGGGACGACCCCGCCTGGGCCGACGAGATCGGCCGCTACCCGTCCGAGTCCCTCGCGGTCGAGGCCCTCCGCATGCGCCGCGCCTGAGCCGCCCCCGCGCCCGCTCCCCCGCGTCCGCGAGCGCTACCGCTCCCGCTACCGCGACCAGACCCGGCGGATGCCCCAGCTGCCGGTCCACGCTTCGTCCGGTTCGAGCCAGCGCAGCCCCTCGCCGCTGTTGAGGGCGTTCGCGGGCGCGGTCATCGGCTCGACCGCGAGCGCGAGCCCGACACCGTCGCCGCGGGGGAACTCGCGCGAGGTGAACACCTGCACGTAGGGGAACGAGGCGTCCTGCCAGAGTTCGACGCCGTCGCCGTCGGCCGCCCGGACGGTGGTCCGTCGCACGCCCTCGGCGTCGGCGGCGACGTCCGTGTACGCGGTGTCGAGGTCGCTCTCGCCCACGACGCGGCCACCCCGGAGGTCGAACGGGGTCCCGTCGACCGGCTCGGAGCCGTCCGGCACCTTGTGCTCGTCGGTCGTGAACCGGGTCGCGGCGTCCAGGGTGACGGTGAGCTCCTCGACGGGGGCGTCCCCTGCCCGCAGGTACGGGTGGTTGCCGACGGCGAACGGCGCACGGCGATCGGACCGATTCACGATCTCGTGCGTGACGCGCAGGCCGTCGTCGACGAGTTCGTGATGCACGCGGGTCTCGAGCAGGAACGGCCACCCGTGCTGCGGGTACACCGTCGCCTCCTGCACCAGCGTCGACTCGGTCTGCTCGACGACGCGGTAGGGCGCGTAGCGCAGGAGCCCGTGGCTGGCGTTGCCGTACTTCGGCTCGGTGACGTCGAGCTGCTGGGTCGTGCCGTCGAGCTGCCACGTCGCCCCGGCGACGCGGTTCGGCCACGGGGCGAGGACGATCCCGCACGCTCCCGCGGGCATCTCGTGCGGACCGAACGACTCGGTGAGCGCGAATCCGTTCACGCTGAGCTGCCGGATGCCGGCCGCGACCTGGGTGATGTCGGCCTCGACGACACCGTCGGGTCCGGCGTGCCGCAGGTGGTACTGGCCGCCGGTGGGTGCTCCGCTCATGCGTGGTCCTCCTCGGGATCGTCCGCCACGAGCACCTGGACGCCCGCGGCACGGATGGGGGCGAGGTCGAACCCGCGCACGCCGGCGGTCACGAGGACGTCGACGCTGTCGAGGGCACCGACCACACCGATGTGGGACCGACCGAGCTTCGCCCCGTCGGCAACGACGACAGTACGCCGAGCCGCTCCGGCGAGCAGGCGCTTGACCTCGGTCTCCGGCAGGTTGACGTTCGTGACGCCGCGTTCGACCGACACGCCCGTGCAGCCGATGATCGCCAGGTCGGCGGCGATCATCGGGAGGACCGTGCCGACGAACGGGGAGACGAGCGAGTGCTGCAGGGGACGCAGCGTGCCGCCGGTCACGACGACCGTGAACCGGGGCACGGCCCGCTCGAGCACGAGCGCGTTCGTCAGGGAGTTCGTGACGACGGTGACGTCGACGAGGTCGCGGCGGGCGACGAGTTCCTCGGCGACGGCGGCGGGCGTGGTGCCGACGTCGAGCACGACGCACTCCCCCGACCGGACGAGGGCAGCGGCGGCCCGGCCGATCGCCCGCTTCGCGGCGGCGTGCTCGACCGCGGTCTCCTCGTAGGGGCGTTCGTCGCGCCCGGGCTGCGCCGGGCGCAGGGCACCACCGTGCACACGTCGGATCCGGCCGGCGGCATCGAGGGTCGCGAGGTCGGCGCGGACGGTCACCGCACTGGTCCCCACGGCGGCGGCGAGGTCGGCGGTCCGGACGAGGCCCGGTGCCTCCTCGATGAGTTCGACGATGCGGTCGTGGCGCAGGACGGCCGGCAGCGCGCTCGGCTCCGCCGCGTCGGGGTCCCGCTGCGACAGGTCGGTCATCACACCAGTTTCGTCTGCTTCCGTTCCGTTTCGCAATCCTTCGTCCGGGAGTAGGGTTGCCCGGTGTCCACCGATGGGAAGGAACACCAGTGAGCGGGATCACCAAGCGGGCGACGACCCTCGCGGACGGTCGTGACCTCATCTACTTCGACGACGCGGACACGCAGCTGCCCGCCGAGCGTCGCATCGACGAGCGCGTGCTCGACCCCCGTCCCGCCACGGCGCACATGCGGCAGGACGTCCTGACGGGCGAGTGGGTGTCGATCGCCTCGGCTCGACAGAACCGCGCCTTCCTGCCGCCGGCCAACCTCGACCCGCTCGCGCCCCAGACGGACGAGAACCCGTCGGAGATCCCGAGCCGGTACGACGTCGCCGTCTTCGAGAACAAGTCACCCTCGTTCGGTCCCGACCTCGAGGCCGACGACGCGCCACCGTCGGTGGCCGCGCTGTCCGAGGTCGGCCTCAACCGCACGTACCGGTCCGTCGGGCGCTGCGAGGTCGTCTGCTTCAGCCCGGAGACGAGCGGCTCGTTCGCGTCGATCACCGAGTCCCGCGCCCGGACCGTCGTCGAGGCGTGGGCCGACCGCACGGCCGCACTGTCCGCCATGCCGGGCATCGAGCAGGTGTTCCCGTTCGAGAACCGCGGCGAGGCGATCGGGGTCACGCTGCACCACCCCCACGGGCAGATCTACGCCTACCCGTACGTGACACCGCGCACGCAGCGCCTCCTGGCGTCGATCGAGCGCTTCGGACCGGACCTGTTCGAGCAGCACCTGGCGAACGAGCGGGCGTCGGACCGGGTGGTCCTCGCGGGCGAGCACTTCACGGCGTTCGTGCCCTTCGCCGCTCGATGGCCGCTCGAGATCCACATGCTGCCGCACCGGCACGTCCCCGACTTCGCCGGCCTCACCGACGCCGAGAAGGACGAGCTCGCGCACATGCACCTGCGCCTGACACGGGCCCTCGACGCCCTCTACGACTCCCCCACGCCCTACATCGCGGCGTGGCACCAGGCGCCGGTGTCGATCGGCCGCGACGCCGTCCGGTTGATGCTGCAGATCACGTCGCCCCGGCGTGCGGAGACGAAGCTCAAGTACCTGGCCGGCAGCGAGGCCGCGATGGGCGCCTGGATCGGCGACGTCGTGCCCGAGGCCCAGGCCGAGTTCATCCGAGGAGGGATCGAACGCGTATGACCACCGACTTCCAGAGCGTCTTCGGCGCGGAGCCGACCACGCGGTACTCGGCACCGGGCCGGGTGAACCTGATCGGCGAGCACACCGACTACAACGACGGGTACGTCCTGCCGTTCGCGATCGACCGCCGCACCGTCGCCGACATCCGCGTGCGCGACGACCGGCTGCTCCGCGTCGCGTCGTCGTTCGACCCGGAGGGCGGCGTGCAGGAGCGCTCACTCGACGCGCTCGACCCTGCCGACATGGACGGCTGGTCGGCGTACGTGTTCGGGATCGCCTGGGCCCTGCAGGACCGGGGGGCGGACCTGTCCGGCGCGACAGGGCTCGACGTCTTCATCCACTCCGAGGTCCCGGTCGGGGCGGGGTTGTCGTCGAGCGCCGCGATCGAGTGCGGCGTCGCGCTGGCGTTCGACGAGCTGTGGGGCCTCGGCCTCGACCGGCAGGAGCTCGCGCGCGTCGGGCAGTGGGCCGAGAACAAGGCGGTCGGGGCACCCACGGGCATCATGGACCAATCGGCGTCGCTGCTCGGCCGCCAGGACGCGGCCGTGTTCCTCGACTGTCGATCGCTCGAGGCAGAGGTCGTCGACCTCGGCTTCGACGCCGCGGGGCTCGAGCTGCTCGTCATCGACACGCACGTCCAGCACGCCCACGCCACCGGGGGCTACGCCGCACGTCGGGCGTCCTGCGAGCGGGGGGCCTCGGTGATGGGCGTGTCCGCGCTCCGCGACCTGTCCGTCGACGACCTCCCCCGCGCGCAGGAGCTCCTCGATGACGAGACCTTCCGCCGCGTCCGGCACGTCGTCACCGAGGACCAGCGTGTCCTCGACACCGTCCGCACGCTGCGCGAGCAGGGTCCACGCGCGATCGGCGACCTGCTCGTCGCGTCGCACGCGTCGATGCGCGACGACTTCGAGATCTCGGTCGCCGAACTCGACCTCGCGGTGGAGACCGCGCTCGAGCACGGCGCCGTCGGTGCCCGCATGACGGGGGGCGGGTTCGGTGGCGCCGCCATCGCGCTCGTCGACCGGGAGGCCCGGGACACGATCGCGGACGCGGTCACCGCCGCCTTCGCCGCGGCCGGGCACACGGCGCCCACCGTGTTCACCGTGCACGCCGACGAGGGTGCCCGGCACGACGCGTAGCGCCGGCGGTCGGGACGACGCTCCCACGGCGCCGACCAGCAGCGAGATCGAACCGCGTGATGCCGCTCGAACACGGGGATCCCGGTGTTCGAACGGCATCGGCGTGTTCGACGCCGACGGCCGGCGCGGCGAGCTCAGTGCCGGTGGCGCTCGGCGGCCTCGACGACGTTCTTCATGAGCATCGCCCGGGTCATCGGCCCGACGCCGCCCGGCACCGGCGACAGGAACCCGGCCACGGACGCCACGGCGGGGTCGACGTCGCCACGGAGCTTCGCCCGACCCGTCTCGGGGTCGACGACGCGGGTGATCCCGACGTCGATGACCGCCGCACCAGGGCGCACCCAGTCGGGCTGCACCAGACCCGCGACACCAGCGGCCGCGACGACGATGTCCGCCCGTCGGGTCTCCGCCGCGACGTCGGACGTGAGCGAGTGCGTCAGCGTGGCCGTCGCCTCGAGCCGGGTGAGGAGGAGCCCGAGGGGTCGTCCGACGGTCAGCCCCTGCCCGATGATCGTGACGTGCTGTCCTCGGATCGGGACGTCGTACGCGCGGAGCATCTCGACGATGGCGCGCGGCGTGCACGGGAGCGGCGCGTCGATCGTCCCCGCGCCTCCCGGCACCGCGAGCACGAGCTCACCGAGGTTCGTCGGGTGGAGGCCGTCGGCGTCCTTGTGCGGGTCCATGAGCTCGAGCATCGGCGTCGGGTCGATGCCCTCGGGCAGCGGGAGCTGCACGATGAACGCGGTGACCGCGGGGTCGTCGTTCATCTGCAGGATCGCCGCGCGGATGTCGGCCGCCGACGCCGTCGCGGGCAGGTCGATCCGCACCGACTCGATGCCGATCTCGGCCGAGTCACGGTGCTTGCCGGCCACGTAGGACAGCGAACCGGGGTTCTCGCCCACCAGGATCGTCCCGAGTCCGGGGCGCACGCCGTGCTCGTGCAGTCGTGCCACGCGGGTCCGGAGTTCGCCCCGAACGCGAGCGGCCAACGCGGCGCCGTCGACCCGGATCGCCGTGCCGTCGGCGTCGAAGCGGTCGCGCGGGAGCGGCGGCAGCTCGTGCTCCGCCGCCGTGCCGGTGTCGCTCACGCGTACAGCGGGAACGCGGCGGTCAGGGCCTTCACCCGGGCCGAGAGCGCGGCGATGTCCGGCTCCGGCATGAGCGTGGCCGCGATGACGTCCGCGACCTCGGTGAACTCCGCGTCGCCGAACCCGCGGGTGGCGAGGGCGGGCGTGCCGATCCGGACGCCCGAGGTCACCATCGGCGGCCGCGGGTCGAACGGCACGCTGTTGCGGTTCACGGTGATGCCGACCTCGTGGAGGAGGTCCTCGGCCTGCTTGCCGTCGACCTCGGACGCGCGCAGGTCGACGAGCACGAGGTGCACGTCGGTCCCGCCGGTCAGGACGTCGATGCCCGCTGCCTTGGCGTCGGGCTGCGTCAGGCGCTCGGCGAGGATCTTGGCGCCGCGGACGGTGCGCTCCTGGCGGTCCTTGAACTCGGGCTCGGCCGCGAGCTTGAACGCCGTGGCCTTCGCCGCGATGACGTGCATGAGCGGCCCGCCCTGCTGCCCGGGGAACACGGCCGAGTTGAGCTTCTTGAACAGCGATTCGTCGTTCGACAGGATCACGCCCGACCGCGGCCCGGCGAGGGTCTTGTGGACGGTCGAGGACACGACGTGCGCGTGCGGCAGCGGCGACGGGTGGAGGCCCGCGGCGACGAGCCCGGCGAAGTGCGCCATGTCGACCCAGAGCTTGGCGTCGACCTCGTCGGCGATCGCCCGGAACGTCGCGAAGTCGAGCTGCCGCGGGTACGCCGACCACCCGGCGATGATGACCTTCGGCCGGTGCTCGAGCGCCTTCGCGCGGATGTCGTCGTAGTCGACCTCGAAGGTCTCCGGGTCGACGCCGTAGGCCACGGCGTTGTAGAGCCGCCCCGAGAAGTTGAGCTTCATGCCGTGGGTGAGGTGCCCGCCGTGCGCGAGCTCGAGCCCGAGGATGGTGTCCCCGGCGGAGGCGAGCGCGTGCAGCACGGCCGCGTTCGCCTGGGCGCCGGAGTGCGGCTGGACGTTCGCGTACGCGGCGCCGAACAGTGCCTTCGCCCGGTCGATCGCCAGCTGCTCGGCGATGTCGACGAACTCGCATCCGCCGTAGTAGCGCTTGCCCGGGTAGCCCTCGGCGTACTTGTTCGTCAGGACGGAGCCCTGCGACTCGAGCACCGCGCGGGGCACGAAGTTCTCGGACGCGATCATCTCGAGGTAATCGCGCTGGCGCCCGAGCTCGAGCTCGAGGACCCGGGCGATCTCCGGGTCGACCTCGGCGAGCGGGGCGTTGAAGGTGGACGGCAGGCGGTCGGACGTGGCGGCGCTGGGCTCGGAGATGGACACGGTGGCTCCTCGTGGTCGTTCACGGAACGGTCGGGTCTCGTGGCCCAGGCGTACGGCCGCGATCCGTGTCTGTTGCCGCTCCCCGATGGTGACCCATCCAACGCCAGTCGCGACAGCAGGGATCGTACCAAGGCAGGCCTCCCGGGCGCGAGGGCCGAGCCTGCACGAGCAGTGGGCGAAGCGACCGGGCGCGTGCGACCCTGGAGGGGTGACGATGCTCGAGCCCGACCTGGACGTCCGGCAGCGCACGCGCTCGGACGCGCCCTGGGTCGCGGTCGTGTGGGACGACCCGGTCAACCTCATGTCGTACGTGACGTACGTGTTCCAGACCTACTTCGGCTTCCCGCGACAGAAGGCCGAACGGCTCATGCGACAGGTGAACGACGAGGGCAGGGCGGTCGTCGCGCGCGGTCTGCGCGAGGAGATGGAGCGCCACGTCGAGGCCATGCACGGGTTCGGCCTACAGGCGACGGTCGGCAGGGACGCCACGTGATCCCGTTCGTCCGACGTCGCGACGGCGTGCACCTGACGCTGTCGAGGGGCGAGCGCAGCGTGCTCGAGAGCCTGACGGCGCAGCTCATGCAGATCCTGCAGGGGGACCTGGCCGGTGATCCGGTCGCGCTGCGGCTGTTCCCCGTCGCGTACCCGGACGACCCCGAGGCGTCCGCGGAGTTCCGCCGCTACACGATCGTCGACCTGCAGACGCAGAAGGCCGAGAACGCCCGCATCGTGCACGACTGGTTGACCGGCCGCGTGTCGGGACCCTTCGACCGGGAGGCCGAACAGGCGTGGCTCCGCTGCCTCACCGACCTGCGGCTCACCGTCGCGGAGCGGCTCGGGATCGCCGACCACGACCCGGACGACCCCGACGCCGATCCGGACGGTGTCGGGAGCGAGATCGGACTCCGCGACGTCTACGACTGGCTCGGCTACGTGCAGGAACACCTCGTCGTCACCCTGCAGGGGCACGGGGACTGAGCCCCACAATGGAAGCCTGCCTTGCAAGGCTGGCTTCCCAGGCGTAGCGTCGTCGCGTGACCGAGCGCAGCGCACCCGACATCGACCTCGCCGAGGCGCTCATCGCCGTGCACGGCCGGTTCCGTCGCACGCTCCTCGTCGCCAAGACCGACGAGATCTCGCCGACCCAGTCCGCCGTGATCGGCCGCCTGCTCCGCGACGGCCCGCAGACCACCGCGGACCTCGCCCGCGCCGAGGGCGTGCGCCCGCAGTCGATGGGTGCCACGATCGCGGGTCTCGTCGAACTCGGTCTCGCCGTCCGTGAGCCGCATCCCACGGACGGTCGGCGAGCGCTCGTCCAGCTCACCACCGTCGGCCGGGAGGCCCGTGCCGGTTCCCACGCGAGCCGCACGCGCCTCGTCGCGGACCGGCTCGCGGGCCTCCCGGCCGAGGACCGCGCCGCCGTCGAGCGCGCGATCGACGTGCTCGGGTCGCTCGTCGACCCCTGACGCGGGCGCCGCACCGCGCTCCCGCCGTGGCTCCACCGCCACCCCGCCCGCTCGCTCGCCGCACCTCCAGCTCGCCGCACCTCCCGCTCGCCGCACCGACCGAAAGCCGCCGTCACGTCCGCGTCCACCGCATCCGTCCCCACCACCGGCCCCGCACGGCAGCGCCACCCCGGTTTCGGCCCGAAGCTCCTCGTCCCGGTGCTCGTCGGGCCGCTCCTCAACCCGATCAACACCACGATGGTGTCCGTCGCGCTCGCGCCGATCTCCCGCGACCTGGGCATCGGGTCCGCGCAGGCGATCTGGCTCGTCGCGGCGCTGTACCTCGCGAGCGCCGTCGCCCAGCCGTCGATGGGGAAGCTCGCTGACCGGTTCGGGCCGAAGAAGGTGTTCCTCACGGGGCTCGTCATCGTCGGCGTCGCCGGGTTCGTGCCCGAGTTCCTCACCGGGTTCGGGGGTGCCGTCACCGCTCGCGTGCTCATCGGCATCGGGACCTCGTCCGCCTACCCGGCCGCCCTGACCACACTCCGCCAGCAGTCCGAGCGCATCGGCAAGCCGACCCCGCCGCTCGTGCTCGGCGCGCTCTCGATCACGTCCCTGGTCTCCGCGGCCGCCGGGCCACCGCTCGGGGGCGCACTCATCGCCGCCTTCGGGTGGCACGCGATCTTCCTCGTCAACGTGCCACTCGCCGCCTTCGGGTTCGTCGTCGCGGGGCTGTGGCTGCCGTCCGACGCGTCGCGGCCCCGCCGCGACGACGGAGTGCCGGTGCTCACCGCGCTCGACCCCGCCGGCATGCTCCTCATGACCGGGACCGTGTCCGCGCTGCTCGTGTTCCTGCTCGACCTGTCCGACGGCCTCTGGTGGCTGCTCGGGGTCGCCGTCGCGCTGCTCGTGGCCCTCGTGCTCCGTGAGCTCCGGGCGGTCAAGCCGTTCATCGACGTCCGGCTCCTCGTCACGAACCGGGCGCTGAGCCGCACGTACATCCGGTTGTTCCTCGTCTACATGGTCGCGTACACGATGACGTACGGGTTCTCGCAGTGGGTGCAGGACGTCGCCGGCTACTCGAGCGACCAGGCCGGGTACATCCAGCTGCCCTCCGCCGTGATCGCGGGCGTCGTGTCGTTCCTCGTGGCGCGACGGACCCGCGTCCGGACGCCGCTCGTGATCGCAGCCACGGTCCCGGTCGTCGGCGGGCTGCTGCTCCTCGGCCTCCACGCCGACAGCCCGGTCTGGCTCATCGCCCTCGTGCCGACCATGTTCGGGGTGCCGCAGGGGCTGGCGTCGGTCTCGAACCAGGCGGCGCTGTACCGGCAGGTGCCCTCGTCGTACATCGGCACCGCGGCGGGTCTGTCCCGGACGAGCGTGTACATCGGGGCGATCGCGGCGTCGTCCCTCATCGGCGGTGTCTTCGGCGAGCGCCCCACCACGCCGGACCTGCACCTGCTCGGATGGGTGATCGTCGGCGTCGCACTGCTGCTGTCCGCACTGACGATCCTCGACCGGGCACTGCGGCGGGCGGATCGCAGCGCCGCGGGCTGACGCGGAGCGGACGTGCGCCGCGCCTCCCGGGCCGTCCGCTCGCCCCGATACGCTGAGCGGGTGACCGACCCGACCCACTGGACACTCACCCTCGTCTGCCAGGACCGCCCCGGGATCGTCCACGCGGTGAGCGGCGCCGTCGTCGCGGCCGAGGGGAACATCACCGAGTCGCAGCAGTTCTCGAGCGAGGACACGAACACGTTCTTCATGCGGCTGCAGGTGCTCGCACCCGTCTCGCGTGCGGCGTTCGAGGCCGCGCTCGCCCCCGTGGTCGAGCGGTACGACATGACCGTGCAGCTCGACGTCGTCGGGCGCCCCCTGCGCACGCTCGTGCTCGTGTCGAAGGCCGGTCACTGCATGAACGACCTGCTGTACCGGCAGCGGAACGGACAGCTCCCGATCGAGGTGCCCCTGGTGCTGTCGAACCACCCGGACCTCGGCGAACTCGCCGCGTTCTACTCCGTGCCGTTCGAGCACCGTGCGGTCGTCGACGAGGCCAGCAAGCGTGCCATGGAAGCGCGAGTCCTCCAGGCCGTCGAGGAGCACGACATCGAGCTCGTCGTGCTCGCCCGCTACATGCAGATCCTCTCGCCCGAGCTGTGCGCGGCGCTCGCCGGCCGCGCGGTGAACATCCACCACTCGTTCCTGCCCGGGTTCAAGGGCGCCAACCCGTACCGGCAGGCCCACGCGCGGGGCGTCAAGCTCATCGGGGCGACGGCGCACTTCGTGACGAGCGACCTCGACGAGGGGCCGATCATCGAGCAGAACGTCGTCCGGGTCGACCACTCCCGCACGCCGCAGCAGCTCGTGTCCATCGGACAGGACGAGGAGTCGCGCACGCTGACCCAGGCCGTCCGCTGGATCGCCGAGGACCGCGTGCTCCTCGACGGCGGCTCCCGCACGATCATCTTCCGGTGAGCGACATGTCGAACCCGCCGCAGTCCCCCGTCGACTGGGAGGACGTCCCACCGCCCGCAGCCGGCGCGGGCCACGCCGCCCCCGCTCCAGGCCGCGCCGCACCCGCCGTGGGCCGCACGTCGGCGGCGGGGGCTCCCCGAGCCTCCCGGCCGCGCCGCCGCGTCGACGTCTGGACGGTCGTCCGGGTGGCCGTCATGGTGTTCGGCCTGTTCTCGCTCGCGTACTGGGGCTACATCTCGTGGGCCTTCCCGAGCCCCGCCGTCGTGTTCATGGTCGGCGCGCCGGTGTTCGCCGCACTCGTCTGGTTCTTCTTCCGCTCGCCGCGGTCCCCGATCCCGACGGACGCGGTCGGCAAGACGATCGTCGAGGTCGCGCTCATCGTCGCCGCGGGCGGCGCCTGGCTCTCCATCGGCCGGCCGTGGGTCGGACTCGTGTTCATCGTCGTCGCCGCGGTGTCGGGCATCGTCGTCGGTCGCCGGGAGACCGCACCGTGACCGGCGGGGAGGCCCGGACCACGCTCCTCCGCGCCGCTCGCGCGGTCGACGTGTCCGGGATCGTCGAGGACCCGTGGCTGCTGCTCGACGGCGACACGATCCGAGCGACGGGCAGCGGGCCGGACGCCCCCGCAGCGGAGGAGGTGATCGACCTCGGCACGGCCACGATCACGCCCGGGTTCGTCGACCTCCACGGGCACGGTGGGGGCGGCGGCGCCTACGACCACCCGGACCAGATCCCGACGGGACTCGCCGTCCACCGTGCACACGGCACGACACGGTCGGTGATCAGCCTCGTGGCGAACCCCGTGCCGGTGCTCGTCGACCACCTCACCGCGATCCGCGCGCTCGCCGCCCGGGACCCACTCGTGCTCGGCGCGCACCTCGAGGGACCGTTCCTGTCGCCCGACAACCGCGGCGCACACCACCCCGCGTACCTGGTCCCCCCGGAGCCGGACGCCGTCGCCGCGCTGCTCACCGCGGGCGAGGGGGTCCTGCGCCAGATCACGATCGCGCCGGAACTGCCCGGCGCCGAGCGGGCGATCCCCGCCGTCGTGGAGGCCGGGGTCGTCGCCGCGGTCGGGCACACCACGGCGGACCACGGAACCGCGCAGCGGGCCTTCGACCTCGGTGCCTCGATGCTCACCCACGCGTTCAACGCCATGCCGGGGATCCACCACCGCGCCCCCGGGCCGATCTCGGCCGCGATCGCCGACGACCGCGTCACGCTCGAGCTCATCCTCGACGGCGTCCACGTCGCGCCGGCGGTCGCGCGGATCCTGCTCCGCGCCGCCCCCGGCCGTGTCGCCCTGATCACCGACGCGATGGCGGCCGCCGGCTCCCCCGACGGCGACTACATGCTCGGCGACCTGGGGGTGCGGGTGACCGACGGCGTCGCGCACGTGGCCGGCTCGGACACCATCGCCGGCTCGACGTTGACGCAGGACGCGGCCCTCCGCATCGCGCTGACGCAGACCGACGTGTCGCTCGTCGATGCCGTCGCGGCGCTCACGGCCGTCCCCGCGGGTGCCATCGGCGAGGGGGAGCGCCTGGGCCGACTGGCACCCGGGTACGCGGCCGACGTCGTCGCGTTCCGCGGGGACTGGACCGTCGCGGGGGTGTGGGCTGCGGGGGTGCCGGTGGCCGGGGCCTCCGCCGACTGACGGTCAGCCGGCCAGGAGTGCCCGGGCGCGCGACGCCGCACCGAGCGCCACCGCGTCGCTGCCCAGCCGGGCCCGCTCGACCCGGACGACGGCACCGCTGACGGGGGGTTCGGCCTCGAGCGCCCGGCGCATCGGCGGCTCGAGCAACGCCCACGCGGCGGACACCCCGCCGCCGATGACGACGGTCCGGACGTCGAGGATCCCCGCGGTCAGGAGGATCGCCCGCGCGAGCCCCCACCCGGCGGCGTCGAACACCGCACGGGCGTCGGCGTCGCCGGCCTCGGCAGCGGCGGCGACCTCGTGCGCGTGGCGGGTCCGGCCCGTGCGCTCGGCGTAGCGAGCGCTGATGCTCCGCGCGGACGCCAGGGTCTCGAGGTGCCCGCGCTGCCCGCAGGTGCACCGGGCGTCGCCGAACCCCGGGACGTGACCGATCTCGCCGGCGGCACCACCGGGCCCGTCGTACAGCTCGCCCGCCAGGATGAGTGCGCCGCCGACCCCGGTGCCGAGCGTCATGCCGAGCACGTCCCGCTCCCCCGCCACGGCGCCGGCCGAGACCTCGCCGCGGAGGAACGCGTTCACGTCGTTGTCGAGGGTCCCCGGGACGCCGAGCGCGGCCTCGATCGCTGCGGTCACCCCGAAGCCGGCCCAGCCGGTGAACGAGTCGCCGGTCACGAGCACGGTGCCGCTCGCCGCGTCGACGACACCGGCCGCGCCCACCCCGACGCCGATGAGCGTGCCGTGCTGCCGCGAGAGCAAGGCGCCCACCGCCGCGACCGCCGCGCGGACGATCGCAGCGCCGCCGTCGTGCGCCGGTGTCGGGACGTCGGTCCGGTCGAGCACCACGAGGTCCTCGGTGCACAGCAGCACCTTCGTGTTCGTGCCGCCGACGTCGATCCCGGCGAGCAGGCGACGTGGTGCATCGGTCGGGAGGGCCGGGGCCGCGGTGTCCGTGCGGCTCACGCGCGTTCCCCCGGGACCGGTCCTCCGGAGCCGGCGGCGAGCG
Organism: Curtobacterium sp. MCBD17_019; assembly: GCF_003234555.1. Taxonomy (NCBI): domain Bacteria; kingdom Bacillati; phylum Actinomycetota; class Actinomycetes; order Micrococcales; family Microbacteriaceae; genus Curtobacterium; species Curtobacterium sp. MCBD17_019. The sequence goes on from NZ_QKTT01000005.1 coordinate 20,028, forward strand.
CCGCCTGTCGCTCCGACCGTCGGCGGCGCTGGAGCACGGGGTCCGGGACCGGCACGGCCGCGAGGAGCCGGCGCGTGTAGTCGGTCTCGGGGTGCAGCAGCGTCCGGCCGGTGGGGCCCTGCTCCTCGATCCGCCCGCCGCGCATGACGACGACCCGTGCGGCGAAGTGCTGCACGACGGCGAGGTCGTGCGACACGAACAGGCACGCGAACCCGAGGTCGTGCTGCAGGTCGGTGATGACCTCGAGCACGGCCTCCTGCACGCTGACGTCGAGGGCACTCGTCGGTTCGTCGGCCACGAGGAGCTTCGGCCCGAGCACGAGGGCCCGGGCGAGACTGACGCGTTGCCGTTGCCCTCCCGAGAGCTCGCGCGGCGCGCGTCCGGCCAGGGCACGGGGCAGCCGGACGGCGTCCAGGGCCTCGGCGACGAGGCGGTCCCGTTCGGCACCCCCCATGCCCCGGCGGTGGACTCGGAGCGGCTCGGCGATGCACTCGCCGACCGCCATCCGGGCGTCGAGCGACGCGACCGGGTCCTGGAGGACCACCCCGATCCCGCCCTGGAGGGCCCGTCGTGCACGCCCTCGCGTCCGGCGGAGGTCCTGGCCGAAGAGCGCGACGGTCCCGGAGGTGGGCAGCACGAGGCCGAGCGCCACCCGCGCCGCGGTCGACTTGCCCGACCCGGACTCGCCGACGAGGCCCACGGTCTCCCCGGCGTGCACGCGGATGTCGACCCCGGCGAGGGCCTGCACGGCGCGGCGGCCACGACCGAAGGCGACCCCGACGTCCCGCAGGTCGACCACCGGAGGCGTGCCGTCCCTCCCGACCGTCGACGGGTCGTCCGGGACGGGCGCGGGCCGGTCCGGATCCGCCACGAGGAGCCGCGGCACAGCGGCGAGGAGCCGCTTCGTGTACTCGTGCTCCGGTCGGAGGAGGACGTCCTCGACGCTGCCGGTCTCGACGATCTCGCCGTGGAGCATGACGGCGACGCGGTCGGCGAAGTCGGCGACGACACCCATGTTGTGCGTGACGAGCAGCACCCCGGTGCCGGTGTCGACGGCGAGGCGGCGGAGCAGTTCCAGGATCTCGGCCTGGACGGTCACGTCGAGTGCGGTGGTCGGTTCGTCGGCGATGAGGAGCCGCGGTTCGTTCGCGATGGCCATCGCGATGACGACGCGCTGCCGCTGGCCGCCCGACAACTGGAACGGGAACGCGGAGGCGCGCTGCTCGGGGTCGGGGATGCCGACGCGGCGGAGCAGGTCGACGGCCTCGCGAGCGGCGTCGGCCGCCGTGACCTGCCGGTGGTTGCGGATCACCTCGGCGATCTGGGCGCCGATCCGGGTGAGCGGGTCGAGTGCGGTCGCGGGTTCCTGGAAGACCATCGACACCGTCCGGCCACGGAGTGCCGCGAGCGACGGCTCGGACGCGCCGACGACGTCGGTCCCGCCGACCGCGGCTCGGCCGCTCGGCGTGGCGTTCGGGGCGAGCAGGCCCATCGCGGCGAGCGCGATCGTGGACTTGCCCGATCCGGACTCGCCGACGAGAGCGAGCGTCTCGCCCGGCCGGACCTGGAGGGACACCCCGCGCACCGCGGGCACGGCGCCGGTCTCGGTGGCGAAGGTGACGTCGAGGTCCTCGACGTCGAGGATCGGCACGGTCGTCTGGGTGGTCGTCGGCATCAGCCGCGTCCTCTCGCGTCGAAGGCGTCCCGGAGCCCGTCGCCGATCGCGTTGAACGCGCAGACGACGAGGATCACGGCGAGGCCGGGCGGCAGGATGAGCCACCACCGGCCCGAGTACGCGGCGGTGAGGCCCGCCGAGAGCATGCCACCCCAGTCGGTCGCGGGTGGCTGCACGCCGAGGCCGAGGTAGGACACGTAGGCGACGAGGAGGATCGCGTCGGCCACCTGGAACGTCGCGGCGACGACGATCGTCGACACGGAGTTCGGGAGCACGTGACGCATGACGGCGCGGGCGTGCGTGCCGCCGATCGCCCGGAGCGTCAGGACGTAGTCGCGGTTCTTGAGCGTCAGGGTCTCGGCTCGGATGAGGCGCGACGGCACGAGCCACGACACGAGGCCGAGGATCACGATGAGCCCGAGGACGTCCGGCGTGGAGATCGCCGAGATGACGAGCAGGATGAACAGCGCGGGGATGGCGATGCCGGCGTCGACGACGCGCATCATGACCGCGTCGACCCATCCGCCCGCGTACCCGGCGATCGCACCCCAGAGCGTGCCGATGACCGTGGCGAGCAGCCCGGCGGCGAGACCGACGAGGAGCGACACGGTCCCGCCGTACATCAGGCGACCGAGCTCGTCGTGGCCGACGGCGTCGGTGCCGAGCAGGTGTGCGCCGCCGGGCCGGAGGTTCGCCTGCGACAGCGTGGTGTGCGTCTGGTCGGTCGGGTACACGAGTGGGCCCACGAAGCAGAACAGCACGAACAGGACGACCACGACGAGGCCGACGACCGCGAGCCGGTTGCGGAGGAACCGGCGCAGCGCGATCCGGAAGCCGGTGGCACCGACGACCTCGACGGCGGGCCCGGCGGCGGAGTCCGGGCTCAGTGGCGTCTGCCCGGGTTGGAGGACGGCGCTCATGCGGGACCTGCCTTGCTTCGGGGGTTCGGGGACCGGTCGCCGGTCATGCCGTCGCCGCCCTGACGCGGGGGTCGACGATCGACTGGATGACGTCGGCCAGGAGCGTGCCGACGACGGTGGCCACGGAGATGACGAGGACGCAGCCGAGGAGCACCGGGTAGTCGGACGACTGCGCGGCACTCCAGAACAGCAGGCCCATGCCCGGGTAGTTGAAGAGCTGCTCGACGACGAGCGATCCGCCGAAGAGCACCGGGACGTAGTACCCGAGCATCGCGATCACCGGCGTGAGCGAGTTGCGGAGGACGTGCCGTCGGAGGATCGCACCCTGTCGTGCGCCGCCGGCCCGCGCGGTGCGCACGTAGTCCTCCTGGAGGTTCTCGAGCGTCGACGACCGCATGTACCGACTGAACACGGCGACCATGGCGGCGGCACCGGTCACCACCGGGAGGACGAGACCGGCCGGGTCGGCGAAGACCTCGGCGAGCGTGTTGCCGTTCGGGGCCTGCGAGGGGAACCACGGCAGGACCTGGCTGAACACCACGATGACGACGAGCCCGAGGAAGAACACGGGGGTGGAGTACGCCACGAACGCGAGGGTCGTGACGACGTAGTCGACCGGCTTGTTCCGCCGGACGGCCTGCCACATGCCGAGCGGGATCGCCACGGCGAGCGCCACGACGGCCGACAGGATCGTCAGCACCAGGGTCTTCGGCAGTCGCTCGACGATGAGCTGCGTGACCGGCTCGTTCAGCGTGTACGAGGAGCCGAGGTCGCCGCGGAGCAAGGTACCGAGGTAGTAGACGTACTGCACGACGAGGGGCTTGTCGAGGCCCTGCTCGCGGTTGAACTGCGCGATCTGCAGGCTCGTGGCCTTCGCCCCGAGGATCCCGCGAGCGGGACCCCCGGGGAGCGTGTGCAGCAGGCAGAACACGATCACGGTGACGATGAACACCACGATCACGGCCTGCAGCACACGCCGGGCGATGTAGAGCGCAGTGGTCACTTGCTCCACTTCCACTGCGCGGGGTGGAAGTTCGCCAGGGAGTCCTGGTCGAACCCGGTCAGGCCCTTCTTGACGACCGAGATCTGGTAGTCGGGGCTCGGCAGCCAGATCACCGGCAGGTCCTTCGCGACCGTCGCGCTGTAGTCCTGCACCGCGCTCGAGTCGGTCGACGTGGTGCTGGCCGAGATGAGCTGGTCCACCTGCTTGTTCGAGTAGTTCCCGAAGTTCGCGCTGCCGGCGGTCTGGAACAGCGAGTCACCGGTCGGGTACGCGTTGAAGTACCAGCTCCCGGCGGTCCCGAAGAACGACAGCTGCCACTTGCAGATGTCCTGGTCGGCGGTGCACTGCGGCGTCTGCGACAGGACCGTGTTGACCGGAGCGGTCTTGATCGAGAACCCGATGCCGGTCTTGGCGAGCGAGGACTGGATCGCGCTCATCATGTTGTCCGTCACGGTCGAGCCGGACTGCGACAGCACCTGCATCTGGAACTTCGTGCCCTTGGCGACGCCGGCACCGCACTGCGAGCTCCCGGACCCGGCGTCGGTGCAGACCATCGTGCCGTTCTGCTCGGTCCAGCCGTGGCTCGTGAGCAGGGCCTTCGCCTTGCTGCTGGAGTACGGGTACGGGTTGTCCGTCTGGGTCGACGAGACGAAGTCGGACTTCTGCGCCTGCGGGACCGGCCCGTAGCCCGGCGTCGCGGTGCCGTTGAACACGACCTTGGACAGCTGCGGCTGGTTGATCGACATCTGCACGGCCTGACGGGCGTACAGCTGCTGGAACACCGGACCCATGGTCGGGTTGTGGAAGTTGTACGGCATGTACGTGATCGCCCATCCGTTCCACGGCTCGACCGAGTAGCCCTTGGACGTGAACGAGGCCTTCTGGTCGATGTCCGAGGGACTGATGTAGCCGTAGTCGACGGAGCCCGAGCGGAGCGCGTTCGTCTCGGCGTCGCTCGTGGTGAACGGCAGCAGGTCGACCGTCGTGATCGAGGGCTTCTCGCCGCCGTCGTACTTCTTGTTCGCGATCAGGACGACCTTGCCCGAGGTCGAGAACGAGTCGATCGCGTACGGGCCGGAGATCGTGGTCCAGAGCTTGTTCGAGTCGTACCCGGAGATGTCCTTCGCCGCGGCGTTGAGGAACTTCCACACCTGCTTCGCACCCGCGGTCGTGCGGTCGGCGTCACCCACCGAGCCGTTCGCGCTCGTCTTGTCCCAGGCGTGCTGCGGGAGCGGGGTGATGAGGCTCAGCTCGTTCGCGAGCATCCACTGCTCGTTGTAGGCCTTGTCGAACGTGATCGTGAAGTGTCGGTCGTCGATCGTCTTCAGGGACGTCCAGTTGTCGGGCGCCTTGCCCTCGTTGTAGCTCGCCCAGTCGGCCTTGTTCGCCTTGATCACGTTGAACCAGAACTCGACGTCGCGCGAGGTGATCGCCTTGCCGTCGCTCCAGTGGCGGTCGCCGAGGGTGATCGTGACGCTCCTGCCGTCCGAGGCGAAGTCCGCGGCCGTGGCGATCGAGCCGGCCTTGTTCCAGGCGATCTTGCCCGTCGAGCCGTCGTACGCGATGAGGGGCTCCCAGAGCGACGACGCGATCGACCCGTTGTTCGTGTTGAGGTGCGCCGCGGTCCCGATCGGCAGGATCCAGTTCGGCGTGAAGTTCGCGGGCAGGGCGTAGTCGATGGTGTCGGAACCCGACGACCCGCTCGATCCGCCGGAACCGGCGCAGCCGGCGAGCAGTGCGGACGCCGCGACGGCGACTCCCGCGACGAGCGCCCAGGGGCGGCGGGGACGCCCGGTGCGTGCTGTGGACATTGCTGTTCTCCTTCGAACGGGGCCGGTCGGCACCAGGGGTGGAAGGCGGAGCGGAGGGGTGGCGCGTGCTGCTGCACAGTCAAGGGCCTGACGAGGTGGAGAAAGAAGTCCCGCCGTGTAAAAACTGCGTTTCTGCGGAACTGCGGAAAGCCAGGGCGACAGCGCAAGGCCGTACACTCGCCACCACCCCACCCGCGATGGAGATAGTTCGACCATGTCTGGAGAAAGTCCCCGGGACCGGTCCCGTGGCTGAGCTCACTGCCCGCGTGCTCGAGCTCATCGCCTCGGGACAGGCGACCAGCCGCACCGAGATCGCCACGCACCTCGGCGCCGCGCCGTCGACCGTGTCGCTCACCGTCGGGCAGCTCATCGCGAACGGCCTCGTGGCCGAGGAGGGCACCCGCTCGTCGACCGGCGGACGCCCCCGGAAGGTGCTCCGCCTCGGGGGCGTCGACGAGTACGCGCTCGCGGCGGACCTCGGCGGCACGCACGCCCGGGTCGGCGTCGTCCTGCCGGGCGGTGGCCTCAGTGACGTCCGCACGATCCCCTTCGCCATGGTCGACGGGCCGCGCCCCGGGCTCGAACGCCTGGCGGAGGTGCTCGAGGAACTGGCCACACGCCGGGGCCGGAGCGCGCTCCGCGGCGTCGGGCTGAGCCTCCCGGGCCCCGTCGACGTCGAGGCGGGCGTCGTCGACCTGCCGAGCCGCATGCCGGGCTGGAACGGGTTCCCCGTCGCCGCCTGGCTGGCCGAGCGGTTCGGGGTCACGGCGGCCGTCGACAACGACGCGAACTGCATGGCCGTCGGCGAGCACGCGGTGCAGCCGCCGGAGCGTCGCCAGGCGATCATGGTGAAGGCGGGCTCGGCCATCGGTGCGGGGATCATCGCCGACGGCCGGCTCTACCGGGGTGCGACCGGAGCGGCCGGGGACATCACGCACGTGCGCATCGACGCGGCCGGCGACACCCCGTGCTCGTGCGGCAACACCGGGTGTCTCGAGACCGTGGCGTCGGGCGCGGCCCTCGTGCGCATCCTGCAGGAGTCCGACGTCGACGTGGCCACCACGCAGGACGTCGTCGCGCTCGCGACCGACGCCCACCCGGCCGCGACCCGCGCCGTCCGCCGTGCGGGCAAGTACCTCGGCGAGGTGCTCTCCGCCAACGTCAACTTCTTCAACCCCGACGCGGTGTACCTCGGTGGCATCCTCTCGACCGTCGAACCCTTCGTCGCGGCCGTGCGCAGCCAGCTGTACGAGGGGTGTCACCCGCTCGTCACCCAGCACCTCACCATCGAGCGGGCATCGCTCGGGGCCGACGCCGGCCTCGTCGGCGCCGGGCAGTTCGCCCTGCAACGCGCCCTCACCGCCACCCTCGACGCCGTCGCCGGCGCATCCATCACCAACCACCACCGGAGGATCCGTGTCCCCTGAACCCAGCCCGTCCCTCCCGGTCATCGCCGTCGCCGGACTCGGCATCGAGTCGTCGACGTTCTCACCGGCCCGGACGCTGGCCCCGGCGTTCCACCCGCTCCGCGGCGACGAGATCATGGACCGGTACCCGTTCCTCCGCGCCGGGCAGCCGCTCCGCGAGGCCGCCCGGTGGCGCGGTGCGCTCGTCGGCAAGGCACTGCCCGGCGGGATCGTCACGCGGGACGCGTTCGAGGAGCTCGCCGGCGAGATCACCACCCGGCTCGACGCCATCGTCGGCAGCGGGGCGATCGACGGCCTCTGGTACGACATCCACGGCGCGATGACCGTCGAGGGCCTCGACGACGCCGAGGCGGTGCTGCTCGCACGGATCCGTGAGGTCGTGGGCCCGGACGTGATCGTGTCGACGTCGATGGACCTGCACGGCAACGTGTCGCGGGAGCTGGCCCACGCCTCCGACCTCATCACGTGCTACCGGATGGCGCCGCACGAGGACGCCCTCGACACGAAGGAGCGGGCGGTCCGCAACCTGGTCGACCTGCTGGCCGCGCAGCCGACCCTGCCGTCCGCCACCGACGCCGCCGACGGCGGGGCCGCCCCGCGCGTCCGTCCCGTGAAGGCGTGGGTGCCGGTGCCGGTGCTGCTCCCCGGCGAGCAGACCTCGACGCGGATCGAGCCCGCCGCGCACATCTACGCCGGCGTGCCGGAGGTCGAGGCCACCGACGGCGTCGTCGACGCCGCAATCTGGGTCGGGTACGCGTGGGCCGACGAGCCACGGAACCGCGCCGTCGTCGTGGTCACCGGATGGGACGAGGACGCCGTCACCGCGGGCGCCGAACGCCTGGCCCGGAGCTTCTGGGAGGCCCGCGAGGACTTCGCGTTCGTCGCGCCCACCGGCTCGTTCGCCGAGTGCCTCGACGCCGCGCTGGCCTCCGACGCCCGCCCGTACTTCATCTCCGACTCGGGCGACAACCCGACCGCCGGTGGCGCGGGCGACATGACGTGGGGCCTCACCGAGCTGCTCGCCCGACCCGAGTTCGCCGAACCGAGCGGTCCGACCGTCATCTACGCCAGCGTCCCCGGACCGGAGGCGATCCGTACCGCCGTCGCGGCCGGCGTCGGCGCCACCGTGACCGTCACGGCCGGGGCCGAGGTCGACGACCGGCACGCCGGACCCCTGACCATGACCGGGCGGGTGCACGCCGTCCGACACGGCGATCCGGACGCCGTCACCGAGGTCGTCCTGCAGGTGGGCAGCGTGTTCGCGATCCTCACGGAGCTCCGGAAGCCGTACCACCACGAGCACGACTTCACCGACCTCGACCTCGACCCGCGGTCGGCTGACGTCGTCATCGTCAAGATCGGGTACCTCGAGCCCGAGCTGTACGACATGGCGGCCGACTGGATGCTCGGCCTCACCCCCGGCGGCGTGGACCAGGACCTCGAGCGACTCGGCCACCGGCGCATCCGCCGCCCGATGTTCCCGTTCGACCGGGCCTTCCCCGCCGAGCCGGACCTGTCGGCGCGCATCCTGCCGGCCTCGGACGTGCCGCTCACCGGGCCGGACGAGTGAACGACCGGCAGCCGACGTCCGCAGCCGTGGTCGGGCCTCCCGGCCGGGAGGCCCGACCAGCGCTCGAGATCGCGGTCACGTCCGCCGCGGGTGCGGTCGTCGCGCGCGATGGCGGCGCGGACCGCGTCGAGCTCTGCGCGGCGCTCGAGCTCGGCGGCGTCACCCCCGCGCAGGGACTCGTGGAGGCCGTGGTCACCGTCGGGATCCCCGCGCACGTGCTCGTGCGGTGTCGGCCGGGTGACTTCGTGTACGACGAGGACGAGATCGCCACGATGATCCGCGAGGTCCGGGCGGTCGTGGCCTCCGGCGCGCGGGGCGTCGTCGTCGGGGCGCTCGGGCCGGACGGGATGCTCGACATCGCGACGATCGCGCGGCTCCGGAGCGCGGCTCGGGACGTCCGGGCCGATGTCGAGGTCACGGTGCACCGCGCGATCGACCACGCCGCGGACCCGATCGCCGCCGCCGCGACCCTGCCGACGCTCGGCGTCACGCGGGTGTTGACGTCGGGTGGTGCCGCGACCGCGCCGCAGGGCCTCGCGACCATCACGCGGATGGTCGCCGCGGCCGGTCCGGTGCAGGTGATGGCGGGGAGCGGCGTGGCACCGCAGGACGTCCCCGCGTTCGCGAACGCGGGTGTGGCGGCCGTGCACCTCTCCGCGAAGCGGCTCGTGGCCGGGCGTGGGACGCGAGGGAGTCGCGTGCCCATGGGCGTCGCGGGCGAGGACACCCACCTGGTCACGGACCCGGCCGTCGTGGCGGCGGCGCGGGCCGCGGTCGACGCGGTGCGCTGACGCCGGGGTTCCTGCCAGGCTGTGGGCATGAGCCTGATGATCTCGCCCTTCGACGCGCGAGCGACCCGCACCAGTGGCAAGTACACCGACTTCCCGCCGGACGTGATCCCGATGTTCGTCGCCGAGATGGACTGCACGCTCGCCGAGCCCGTCCGCGACGCCATGATCGCGGCCGTGCAGGGTGGCGACACCGGGTACCTGGGGTCCTCTCGGGAACTGCCGGACGCGTTCGCGGACTTCGCCGAGCGGCGGTGGGGGTGGCGCGTCGAGCCGGACCTCGTGCACACGACCACCGATGTGTCCGTCGCAGCGGTCGAGGTGCTCCGGCAGGTGACGGAGCCCGGTGACGGCGTCGTCGTCATGCCGCCCGTGTACCCGCCGTTCTGGGAGTTCGTGGACGAGGCCGGATGCGTCGCGGTCGAGGTCCCGCTCCTGCCGCCGTCGGACGCCGACGACGACGCGACGCCGTTCCCGACGACCGCCGGCTGGCGGATCGACCTGGACGGGGTGCGCCGCGCGTTCGCCGACGGGGCGCGCACGGTGCTGCTCTGCAATCCGCACAACCCGCTCGGTCTCGTGCACAGCCGGGAGGCCCTCGCCGCGTTGGCCGCGCTCGCCGCGGAGTGGGACGCGGTCGTGGTGAGCGACGAGATCCACGCGCCGCTCGTGCACAGCGCGACGCGGTCTTCACGCCGTTCCTCGCAGCCTCGGACGACGCGGCCCGCGTCGGGGTCACGGTGACCGCGGCGAGCAAGGGATGGAACATCGCGGGGACCAAGTGCGCCATGATGATCGGCGCCTCGGACCGGGCCGCTGCGTGGTTCGACGCCCTGCCGCGCGAGGTCGAGTGGCGGACGAGCATCCTCGGGTACCTCGCCAGCACGGCGGCCTACCGTGACGGCGAGCCGTGGCTCGAGACCCTGCTCGGCGAACTCGTCGCGAACCGTCGTCTGCTCGCCGAGCTCCTGCCCGAGGTGGTGCCGGGGGCGCGCTACCGGCAACCGCAGGCGTCGTACCTGGCGTGGCTGGACCTCCGCGGCACGCCGTGGGGTGACGACCCCGCGACGCCGCTCGTCGACGCGGCACGGGTCGCACTGGGCCACGGACCGGAGTTCGGCACGCCCGGCATCGGGCACGCCCGGCTCAACTTCGGGTGCTCCGAGGAGACGCTGCGCGAGGCCCTCCGCCGGATCGGCGACGCGACGACCCGCGCCGCGCGCTGACCCTCGGACACGACGACGGGCCCGGTGCGTGTGCACCGGGCCCGTCGTCGTCCATGCGCCGGAGGACCGGGAGTGTTACTTGATCTGCGCCGTGATGGTCGCGACACCCACGAGGAGGTTGCTCTTGACGGCGGTCGTGCCGAACGTCTTGTTGAGCAGCGCGGCGGCGTCCGACGACACGTGCACGGTGGTGCCGGTCAGGATCGCGTCGTCGCCCTGGAGCTTCAGCGGCTTGAGCGTCCCACCGTGCAGGGCGAACAGGTAGGCCTGCGTCGCGGCGGGCTTGCCGTTGACGAGCACGTCACCGTAGAGCTTCGAGCTGCCGGGGTTGACGGTGAAGTTCTCGAGCGTCACGGTGGTCGAGCCGCCCTTGAGGGTCAGGCCCGAGCCGTCGTGCTCGATGAGGCCCTGCACGTAGGGGCGGTAGTCGCTCTTCGGCGACCAGTAGACGACGCTGCCACCGGTGATCGGGAAGGAGACGGTCGACCCGGACAGCTTCGCCGAGCCGCTGACGCCCGGGGTGAGCTTCAGCGAGGTCAGCGCGCTCATGAAGCCGCTGTCGAGCGCGACCGCGGTGTCGCCGCCCTTGATCTCGGGGACGGCTGCGGCCGGGGCGGGGATCTTCGACGACGACGACGCGGCGAGGTGCACGGCGGGGGCCGCGGCGTTCGCGGCGCTGACGCCGAAGCCGCCGAGCCCGGCGACGAGCGCTCCAGCGGTGGCGATGGTGACGGTGGTCTTGGTGAATCCACGCATGATGACTTCTCCCTTGCTGTGGGCACGCCGAACACACCCTGACTGAGGGTGGAGAACCAGCCGCAGGTGGCCGGTGAGCGCTTCGAGCATTTGCTCGGTCTGTGCAGGTAGTTCGGCGCCCCCACGGAGGTGGATTGGTCGGCCTCGGAGCAATTCTCCGATCGCTCGGATGGGGTTCGGACGCTCGCAACTGTATTGCGTGCAATACTTGCTGCATGGACACGCCTGCCCCCGTCGACGAGATGGTCTGCTTCGCGATCTACGACGCCGCCCGGGCGACGACCCAGGCGTACCGCGCACTCCTCGCCCCCTGGGGCCTCACGTACCCGCAGTACCTCGTGCTCGTCCTCCTCTGGGACCGCGGCCCCCTGACGGTCGGCGCGCTCGGCGACCACCTCGACCTCGACTCGGGCACGCTCTCACCGTTGCTGCGGCGCATGGCGGACGCGGACCTCGTCACGCGTGAACGCAGCCGCGCCGACGAACGGGTCGTCGAGATCGCGCTGACCGACCACGGCCGGGCCCTGCAGTCCGACCTCGCCCACGTGCCCGGGTGCATCGCAGGCGGGATGGCGATCGACCTCGACACGGCACGTGGACTCATCGACACCCTGCACCGCGTCACGGCGGGGATGCAGGCGACCACGGCCGGCGCACGCTAGCCGCGCCTCCCGTCCGGCCCGGCCGGGAGGCCCCACCCACCCCCGTCACGCGCCGCGTGACGACCACGAACAGGAGACACCATGGACGCCCTCTACACCGCAGAAGCCCTCTCGACCGGCGAAGGCCGCAACGGCCACGTCCGGACCACCGACGGCACGCTCGACCTCGACATGGCGATCCCGAAGGAGATGGGCGGCTCGGGCGCCGGCGCGAACCCCGAGCAGCTGTTCGCCGCCGGGTACGCCGCCTGCTTCCACTCCGCGCTCCAGGGCGTCGCCCGGGCACAGAAGGTCTCCATCACCGACACCACCGTCGGCGGCCGGGTGCAGATCGGCGCGAACGGGCAGGGCGGGTTCCAGCTGGCAGTCCACCTCGAGGTCGTCATCCCCGGGATGGAGCACGACGCAGCACAGGCCCTCGCGGACGCGGCGCACCAGGTCTGCCCCTACTCGAACGCGACGCGTGGCAACATCGAGGTCACGATCAGCGTCTCGGACGACTGACCCCACGTCGACGCCGCACGGTCCGCTCCCCACCGCCACGAGCCGCGGTGGGGAGCGGACCGCTGCGGATCAGCGTGTTGGCGTCTCGTCGAAGCGCTGCCACGCCGGCTTGTTCGCGAACACGTGGCGGTAGTAGTCGGCGAGCTGCAGCTGTGCGGCGGCGGCCTCGTCGACGATGACCGTCGCGTGTTCGTGCAACTGCAGGGCGCTCCCCGGCACGAACGAACTGACCGGACCCTCGACCGCGCCGGCGACGGCGGCGGCCTTGCCCTCGCCCTGCGCCACGAGCACCAGCTCCCGCGCCTCGAGGATCGTGCCCAACCCCTGCGTCATGCAGTGCATCGGCACCTCCTCCACCGAGTCGAAGAACCGCGCGTTGGCCGCGCGCGTCGCCGGCGCGAGCGTCTTGATGCGCGTGCGGGACGCGAACGAGGACGTCGGCTCGTTGAACCCGATGTGCCCGTTCGCGCCGATCCCCAGGATCTGCACGTCGATGCCCCCGGCCGCGCGGATCGCGGCGTCGTACTCCTTCGCCGCGAACTCCAGGTCCGCCGCACGACCATCGGGGACCCGGACCCGCGCGGGGTCGAACCCGAGCGGGCCGACGACGTCGCGGGCGATGACACTGGCGTAGCTCTCCGGATGCTCCAGCGGGATCCCGACGTACTCGTCGAGCGCGAACCCGCGGGCCTGCGCGAACGAGATCTCCCCGCCCTGCACCCGCCGGGCGAGGTCGGCGTAGATGTCCTGCGGACTCGACCCGGTGGCCAACCCGATCACGGCGGACGGCTTGCGGGACACGACGGACGCGATCTTCGCAGCGGCCATCCGGCCGACCTCGACCGCTGTGGGCAGGATGATGATCTCCATGACGGGCCCAGCCTATGCGGCCTGATCCTCCCATGACGCGGTCCATCGGGGAGCGTCGCCCGCGACCGAGCAGCGCTGCCCGCGGCGGGTCCTGACCCCAGAACGGGTGCATGGCTGGACGGATGTTCCGCCAGCGGCCCCATACCGCTACGCTCCGAGCACGCCCGACATTCTCGGTCGATTCACATGTCCGCATCAGCGGACCGAAAACTGGGGGAACACCCGTGCACCGCAGCACCTCCGGCACCCGACGCGCCTGCGCCGTCGGCACCACCATCGCCCTCGTGGGGCTCACCACCGGCCTCGGCGTCTTCGGCGTCCAGGCGGCCTCGGCCGACACGCTCACCGACACGACGACCGCGACCGCTGCCGCGACCGCTCCGGCCACGCCGAGCACGCCGGGCACGCCGGGCACGGACCAGCTGTCGCCGAGCAGCTCCGCGTCGCCGACGGCCTCGGCCACGCCGACCAACGCCCCGACCGCGACGGCGGGGACGGCCGCTCCGGCTCCCTCGAGCACCCCGAGCCACCACCCCGCGGCCACGCCGAGCGCACCGCGCGCGACGGACCCGAGCAGCACCGCGAGCCCGGCCGTGCCGACCCCGGTCGCCGCCCCGACGGTGACGCTGAGCACCACGGCCCCCACGGTGGGGAAGCCCCTGACCGCGACCGTGACCGGCTTCAGCGGCACCCCCACGTTCACGTGGAAGAACACTGCGGGCACGACGCTCCAGACCGGGACCTCGGCCTCCTTCGTGCCGTCGGCGGCCGAGAACGGCACGACGATCACCGTCACGGCAGAGGACACCGACGGGGACAGCGCGACCGTGACCTCAGCGGCGGTCACCGACCCCGCCGAGTTCTCCGAGCACACCTCGCAGAGCGACCCGCTCGAGCTGTCCGTCGTCGCAGGCCAGAGCCTGTCCCACGTCTTCAGCGCCGCTGGCGACCCCAACCCGACCTACAGCGTCGGTTGGTTCTACCAGGACGACGCCGACGCCGCCGCTGACGACCCGACCTACACCCCGGACACGCAGCTTCCCGACCACACCACCCTGTCAGCGGACGGCACGCTCAGCGGCACGCCGGAGTTCGCCACCACCTACGACTTCACCGTCGTGGCGGACAACGGCAGCGGTGCGTCGACCGAGTACGTCGAGGTCAACGTCGAGGCCGCCGCAGCGTACGGCGTCGAGGTCTACACGACCGACAAGGGGAAGATCGACGACGACACCACGACCTCGTGGATCATCGACCCGGACGGCCACATCTCGACCGAGGTCGACACGGTCGTGGAGCAGGACCCGGACGGCAGCACCTGGGCGGTCGGCACGATCACCGACGGCGGTACGCCGACGATCCACCAGGGCGGCACCCTCGTCGTCGCGGGTGGCCTCGTCGACCAGTACGGCAACGAGGTCGACGAGGCAGACGGCACCTTCGTCGAGCCGACCGTCACGTCGGACTACGCCTCCGACGTGGTCAAGGCGGACGACGACCTCGGTGGCACTGACGTCACGTTCCCGCACGCCTCGACCCACCACCTCACCGTCTCGGCCGACGCGTTCAGCACGGCGTTCCCCGTCGAGGTCGTCCCGAACGCGGCGACCGTCGCGGCGATCACCCCCACGGCCACGACCGCCACGGGTGAGCTCGCGTTCACGGGCTCCGAGACGACCCGGGCCCTGCCGTGGGCCCTCGGTCTGCTCATGGCCGGCCTCGGCGTGACCGGTCTCCGGATCGCTCGCCGGCGCACGCAACGCTAGTCGGTCCTCCCGTCCCGCGGTCCGCCGCGAGACGGGAGGCACGACGCGGGGCCCGTCGTCCGCATCGGACGGCGGGCCCTTCGTCGTCCACAGGCCGTCCGGGACGCCCGCCCGCTGCCACCCTGGTCGTTACGGTGGGGGCATGCCCACTCCCGAGTTCGTCCTGGCGCTCCGCGAGAAGGTCGGGACCGACCTGCTCTGGCTCACGGGCGTGACCGCCGTCGTGCTGCGGGGCGACGGCGACGAGCAGCAGGTCCTCGTCGTCCGCCGTGCCGACACCGGAGCCTGGACACCGGTGACCGGGATCATCGACCCCGGCGAGGAACCCGCGGTCGCCGCCGCGCGCGAGGTCCTGGAGGAAGCCGACGTCGTCGCCGTGCCGGAGCGACTGGCGATGGTGCAGACCCTCGCTCCGATGACCTACCCGAACGGCGATCGCGCGCAGTACATCGACATCGTGTTCCGGTTCCGGTGGGTGTCGGGCGTGCCGTTCCCGGCGGACGGCGAGAACACGGAAGCTGCCTGGGCGCCAGTGTCGGACCTCCCGGCCATGTCGGACGACATGCGGAGTCGGGTGGCAGCCGCGCTGCGCGACGATCCCGCCGCGGTGTTCCGGACCTGAGTCTCAGCGTCCGAGCGACACGGCCGCGGTCACCCGGAGCTTGACGGCGGACAGGATCGTCGCAGCGGCCGCCGCCACCACGGCGACCCACAGCACGGCGCTGGCGGCGGACGACTGCGCTGCCATCGACCCGGCTGCGGCACCACTGACCACGAGTGCGATGCTGACGACGGCCGACCCGGCGGACTGTCCGACGGTTCGGTTCGTGTTGAGGACGGCCGATGCGCTCGCGGCGTAGCGAAGGGGAGCGGCGGCCATCATGTCCCGGTTGTTCGGGCTCTGGAACGTGCCGTACCCGAGGCCGCACACGGCGGTGGACAGGAGCACGAGCCAGATCGGCGGCGCGGACCCGAGCAGCGCGAGCATGACGAGGCCGATCGTCAGGACGACGAGGCCCGTGAGGGCCAACACCGCCGGACGGACCCGGTCGGCGATCCGCCCGGACAGCGGTGCCACGACGACGATCACGAGCGGCCACGGCGTGAACAGGAGCGCCGACTCGAGCGGGCTCGCCCCGTACGCGGTCTGGAACAGGAACGGCAGGGCGACGAACGCGATGCCCTGCCCCAGGAACGACGCCCACGCGGTGCCGACCGTGAGACTGAACGGGCCGGTGAACAAGCCGAGCGGGATGAGCGGCCGGGCGGCCATCCGCTCACGACGCACGAACAGCACCGCGCACACGGCACACACGACGAGGAGCACCAGCGCGTGCCAGAGGGTCGTGACCGCGGCGAGCTGTCGGACGCCGACGAGCAGCGCGGCGATCGCTCCCGCGGCCCAGACGGCACCGGGCCAGTCGTAGTCGCCCCGCTCGGGCACGCCCTTCGGCAGGACGACGAGCGCGAGCACGAACGACGCGACACCGATCGGCACGTTGATGAGGAAGAGCCACGGCCACGGGAGTGCGGCGAGGATCAACCCTCCGAGCGTCGGTCCGGCCGACGTCCCGATGGCGACCGTCATCGCGTTGAGCCCGAGCGTCTGCCCGAGGCGCTCCGGCGGGAACAGGCGCCGGATCAGCGGGATCGCCACGGCGAGGACCACCGCGGACCCGATGCCCTGGACGACGCGGAACGCGACGAGGACCGCGAGCGTCGGCGCGAGCGCGCAGCCCAGGGACGCCAACGTGAACACGGGGACGCCGATCAGGTACAACCGGCGGCGACCGATCTGGTCGCCGAGCGCACTCGTGGCCGGGACCGAGCAGGCGACGGCCAGGAGGAACGCGGTCGCGACCCACACGGTCTCGGACGGCGCCACGTGGAGATCGGTCGCGAGCTTCGGCAGGGCGACGTTGACGATCGAGGTGTCGATGGTGCCGGTGAGCGTCGACAGGAGGATCGAGACGAGGGCCAGGGTCCGCCGCCGGGCGCTGAGGGTGGGCGCGGCAGCGGAGGAGGTCACCGTCGCTAGTTTAGCTTTGCGAACTATCTGGATCGTCAGCTACGGAAGGTCCTCACCCACCGCGGATCGCCCGGTCCTCCAGCTCGGCATGATCTCCACGAGCGGTACGACCTCCGACGTCACGCCGGGATGAGCCGTTCGACCCGGGCGAGTTCGTCGTCGTGCTCGTCGTGCTCGACTTCGATGTCGTAGTCGTTCTGGATGTTGAGCCAGAATCGCTCGGACAGCCCGAACGGCTGCGACAGCCGGAGCGCAGTGTCGGTGGTGATACGGCGCTTCCCCCGGATGACCTCGCTCAGCCGCGTCTGCGGGAGCCCGGTCGCCTGCGCGAGTCGGTACGCCGTGATGCCGAGTGGCTCGAGGAACTCGGTCCGCAGGATCTCCCCGGGTGTGATCGGGTCATGTGCTTTCGACATCAGTGTTCCTTCGCTCGTGGTAGTCGGCGATGTGGACATCGGAGGGTCCTGCGGCCGTCCAGACGAAACAGATCCGGTACTGATCGTTGACGCGGATCGAACACTGCCCCTCGCGGTCGATGACGTCCAACAGGAGCACGTGATCGCGGACTCTCTCGCCGACACAGGGCGCTCCGGCGGTACGGCGTCGATGGCCCGCAGCACAGCGGACGGGAGGCGCCGCACCCGATGACACCGCGCCTCCCGGGCGCAGTTCAACCGAGCGGCGCCACCGCGACCGGCGTCCCGAGCAGGCGGACGTGGACCTCGTCGCCGGGAACCGGCCGCTGCGCGACGTCGTGCTGGACGACGAGCGCCGTGCCGTCATCGAGTCGGAGGGTCGTGCGGCGGACCGAGCCGAGGAAGCTCGACGTGAGAACGGCGCCGGACAGGCCGCCGTCCGGGGCGAGCACGACGTCCTCGGGGCGGACGTAGGCGGTCACGGGCCCGTCGTCGAGGGTGCGGTCGATGCTCGGCAGCGAGAACCCGTACGTGAACACGTCGCCTCCGCGGAGGTCCCCGCGGAGCCGGTTCGACTGACCCACGAAGTCCGCAGTGAACGCCGTCGCGGGCCGCATGTACAGCTGCTCCGGCGTCCCGATCTGTTCGATCCCGCCCCCGTGCATCACGGCGATCCGGTCCGAGACGGCGAGCGCCTCCTCTTGGTCGTGGGTGACGAACAGCGTCGTGATGCCGAGTTCGGTCTGGATGCGACGGATCTCGTCGCGGAGCGTCACCCGCACCTTGGCGTCGAGCGCTGACAACGGCTCGTCGAGCAGGAGCACCCGGGGCCGCGTGACGAGCGCTCGGGCGAGCGCGACGCGCTGTTGCTGCCCGCCGCTGAGCTGGTGCGGATAGCGGTCGGTGAGGTCCGCGAGGTGCACCATGTCGAGGGCCTCGACCACACGGCGGCGCCGGTCGTCCGCGGGGACCTTCCGCATCTCGAGCCCGAAGGCGACGTTCTGCCGGACGGTCATGTGCGGGAACAGCGAGTACTGCTGGAACACCATCCCGATGTCCCGTCGCTCCACCGGCACGGCCGCGACGTCCTGGCCGTCGATGCGGATGGCGCCGGCGTCGATCACCTCGAGACCCGCGAGTGCCCGGAGTGCGGTGGTCTTGCCGCACCCCGACGGTCCGAGCAGCGAGACGAACTCCCCCGGCTCGAGTCGGAGCGAGAACCCGGTGAGCGCGGTGTGGGCGCCGTAGGACTTCACGACACCGTCGAGCTCGACGGTGGCCCCACTGCGGTTCGCCGTCGTGGCGGTGGGCTGGGCGGTGCGGCTCATGCGGGCTCCTGGGAGGTGGGGGCGGCGACGGCGACACCGTCGAGGACGTGCGAGCGCAGGGCGGCGTCGGCCGGGCCACTGGACCCGGTGCCCGTGCTCCCGGCACCGGACGCGCCGCCTGCTCCACGACGGATGCGGCGCGCGCCAGGTCGGGCCGACCCGACGCGGCCGATCACGACGAGCAGGACGAACCCGAACACGAGCGCGGCGAGCGAGAAGATCGCCGCGACGAACGGGTCCGTCTGCTGGATGAGCACGAGCGCCGTCTGGAAGGTCGTCCGCGACAGGAACGACGCGAGCGTGTACTCGCCGAGCACGACCGTGACGGTGAGGAAGCACGCGGCGAGGATGCCGCGGCGCAGGTTCGGCAGGAGCACCCGCATGACGACCGTCGCCCAGCCTGCCCCGAGTGATCGAGCGGCCTCGGCGAGCACGACGACGTCGACCGTGGTGAGTGCGGTGGCGATGGGCCGGAACGCGAACGGCAGGCTGATCACCCCGATCGCGAAGGCGAGCGTCCACGCACCCGACCCGAGGACCTGCGCGATCACCTGGTACACGGGGACGAACCCGACGACAAGCACGACGGTCGGCACGGTGATCGGCAGGATGCACACGAACTCGAGCGCGCGCCGAAGCCGGGGGTACCGGAGTGTCGTGACGATCTGGGCGGGCAGGAGCACGAACAGGACGATGCCGACGGTGATCGCCGCGATGACGAGCGAGTTCACGAGGCCGTCGAACAGGGGCTGGTACGTGGCCCGGTTGACCGGATCCGCGAGCGCCGTGTAGTGCGACAGTGTCAGCCCGGCCCCCGCACCCTGCCGGAGGGTGAACTGCGCCAGCGCGACGATCGGCACCGCGAACACGAGCCCGACGACGACCAGGACGACGGTACCGACCGTCTTCGAGGGTGCGGGGCCGTACCCGCGTGCCGAGCTCATCGCTGCCACCGCGAGGCGCGACGCTCGAGCGCGGAGTACCCCGCCATCACGGCGACCATGACCACGACCATGCCGAGCGCCAGCACCCCGGCGACGTTCTGCACGCCGACGATGGTCTCGCTCGTGAGTTCCTGGCGGATCGTCAGCGGCACGATGCCGCCCTGGGCGATGAGCGCCTCGGCCGTGGCGTACGACGAGAACGCGTTGGCGAACAGGAGCAGCAGGCTGCCCCAGAACGCGGGTGCGAGCACGGGGATCGCGATCCGGCGCCAGTACACGGACCGGGAGGCCCCGAGCGTCGCCGCCGCCTCGCCCCACTGCACGCCGAGGCCCTCGAGCGCCGGCATGAACGTCAAGACCATGAGCGGCACCTGGAAGTAGAGGTACGGGACGACGAGTCCAGCCACCGTGTAGAGGAACGGGCCGTTCGCGTTGATGTCGATCCCGATGCCGCGGAGCCAGACGGTCACGATGCCCTGGACGCCGATCGTGGCGATGAACGCGAAGGCCAGCATGACCCCGCCGAACTGGGCCAGGACGCTCGACGCGGCGTCGACCATGGACCGGACGAGCCCGTCGGGGCGGAGCGTCGTCAGCGCCCAGCACACAACGGCGCCGATGGCCGTGCCGAGTACCGCCGACGCTGCGGACAGCCCGGCCGAACCGGCGAAGGCCTGCAGGACCGACGGATCGGTGAACGCCCGGAGGTTCGCGAGCGTGGGGACGCCCGCGGCGGTGGAGAACCCGCTGGCGACCGCGATGACCGCGGGAACGGCGAGGAAGAGGAGCACGTAGAGCGCGAACGGGGTGAGACCGAGCCACGCGACGCCGCGGCGCCGGGGTCCTCCCCCGGCGCCGCGGCCTGCGGTGGTCAGCCCCCGCGCGGCCCCGTGCGCCTGCACCGCACGGGGCGGCGTGGCGGTCGTGGTCGCGTCAGCGGTGGCCATGGGTCAGCGGACCGTCGAGGACCACGTGCTGGTCAGCAGGGTGGCCGCGGTCGCCGCCTCCGTGCTCGACAGCTGGACGAGGCTCTTCGGTGCGTCGCCGACCTTCGCCAGGACGGCCTTGTCGACCGTGCCGTTCTTCTCCATCGCGGCGAGCGTGGCGGGGTACGCGCCGGATGCCAGGTACAGGTTCTGCACCTTCGGGCTGTAGATGTACTCCTCCCAGAGGCGCGCGGCTGCCGGGTGCGGCGCGTCGACGTTGATCGCCTGGTTGTAGTAGCTGCCGAGCGCGGTGCCCTTCGGGATCACCGTCTTCCAGTTCGGGTTGCCGGCGGATCCGCCTGCGGCGCCCCATGCGAGGTTGTTGTACGACCACTGCACGACCACCGGGGTCTCACCCGAGTTGACGGTGGCCTGCGTCGGCAGGACGTTGAGCATGTTGCCCGCGGCCTTGAGCTTGCCGAAGTAGTCGATGCCCGGCTGGATGTCCTTCGCCGAGCCGCCGTTCTCGAGCGCGGCGAGGTAGACGGCGCTGGCGGCCTCGTTCGCCTGCGTCGGGTCGCCCTTGATCGCGACCTTGCCCTTGTAGGCGGAGCCGAGCAGCGACTTCATGCTCTTCGGGGCGGTCTTGATGACGGACGAGTCGTACCCGATCGACATGAGGCCGGTGTAGTCGTAGTACCACCCGCCGTCGGCGGCCTTGTCCGCGGTGGGGATGTCCGCCCAGTTCGCGACCTTGTACGGCGCGACGAGGTCGAGGTTCTGGCTGAGGACCGCGGTGCCGATGTCGAAGACGTCGGGGGCGGTGGACTGGCCCTTCTGCGACTTCGCCGCGGCGACCTCGTCGGCGCTCGAGCCGTTCGGGTTCGCGGAGTTGATCGTGATGCCCGGGTACTTCTTCTCGAACCCGGCGATGATCTTGCCGTAGTTGGCCCACGAGGGCGGCAGCGTGATGACGTTGAGCTGTCCCTCCTTGTCGGCCGCCGTGACGAGGGCGTCCATGCCACCGTTCGACGACGCGGACGTCGCCGTCGACCAGTCACCGGAGGCCGAGGCGGATCCGGACGAGTCGGTGGTCGCGGCGCTGCTCGTGGTGGAGCAACCGGTCAGGGCGGCGAGTGCCGCGGCGGCCAGCGCGATGCCGGCGGATGAGCGCTTGGAGAGCACGGGTGTTCCCTTCCTGGGGGCGACCGGCCGTTCACTGTGGGACGGGTGTGGGAGTCGGAACGTGGGGTACCGGCCGCTGGACGAACGTCATCGTGACCCGGGGCGGTGACGCACTCGTGCCCCGTCCGTGAACGGATGGGGAACAGCGCGTGCGTGTCGGGGACCGCGGCCGTCAGACGGGCGCGGGAAGCGCCTCCAGGCCGGCCCACGTGCGGGCCGCGAGCCCGTGCGAGATCGTCATGCCCACGCCACTCGTCACGCTGACGACCGTGAGCCCGGGCGCGGGGTGGGCGACGAGGTACGGCTCGGGCGCGTGCGCGTAGACGCCCATCCAGCGCTGCCGCACCCGGAACCCTCCGACCCCGAGCAGCGTCGCGACGTCCTGGAGCAGGGTCGCGCTGACGCCCTCGTCGAGGAACGGGTCGAGCGTGACGTCGTACCGGTGACTGTCCCCGACGACCAGGCTGCCGTCCGGCCGCTGCGTCAGCATGACGTTCGCGTCCATGGCGACGAGGTCCGGTCGATCGCGGGTGATCTCCTGCCGGAGCACGGTCGCCGCGGCGGTCTCGGCGAACGCGGGGTAGCGGAGCATGCTCGTGCCGGTGAGCACGGCCGGGGTGATCGACAGCCCGGTGGGCGGTTCCACGAGTGCCATCTGCAGGCCGCAGCGACGGATCCCGTGCTGCTCGGCGAGGTCCGGGTACAGCTGGTCGACGTCGTGCCCCACGCAGACGATCGTGCGGTCCGCCCGGACCGTGCCGCGCGAGGTGCGGACGAGGCCGTCCTCCCATCCGAGGTAGGCGGTGCCCCACCGGAACGTGACACCGCACGACGCGAGCAGTGCGGCGAGCCCCGCGACGGCAGCGCGCGGGTCGACGCGGACGTCGTCACGGAGGAACGCCCCGCCGACGATCGTCGGGTCGCCGACCCCACCGATCCGGTCGACGGTCTCCGGAGCGGCGAGGAGCCGGACCTGACCCGACTCGCGCGACGCGGCCAGCTCCTCCAGGACCGCGAGTTCGGCCCGGCTCCGCGCGACGGCCACCGCGCCGGATGCGACCGCGGGGAAGCGGCCGTCGTGGGCGTGCCGGAGCCACCGCTCACGGGCGGCGAGCGCCAGCTCGAGCATGTCGCCCGACTGCGCCGTCACGCACGCGTGCCCGAAGTTGCGGACCGAGGCGCCGGTGGCCCGGTGGTCGCGCTCCACGACGAGCACCCGGAGCCCCCGGTCGACGGCCTCGGCGGCGTGCGCGAGGCCGATGACCCCGGCCCCGACGACCACCACGTCGTACCGGTCGGGCCGGCCGCCCGAGGCGGTGGAGGCGGTGTCGTGCAGGTCGGGCGTCGTCGTGTCCACGGCCCGATCCTGTCCGCGAGCGCCCACATCGCAGGACCGTCCGCGGCGGCGTTCACCGACGGTTCATCCCGGCCCTGGCGCGTTCGGCTGCCGTTCACGCGCGCGACGTCGCCGCGCCGCAGCGCTCCCCTACGCTCTGCCCGTGATCAGCGCAGTGGTGTTCGACATGGCCGGGACGACGATCGACGACCGGGGCGCGGTGTACCGAGCCCTGCGATCCGCCGTGGAGGAGGCGGGCGCTCCCGTCGCGGACGCGGACCTGCAACGGTGGATGGGCACCGACAAGGAGGAGGCGATCACGGCCCTCCTCGAGCTCGGGGGCGTGCAGCCGACGCCGTCGATCGTGTCCGCGACCTTCCGCGCCTTCCGCGCGACCCTCGACGACCTGTACCGCGCCGACCCGCCCGTCCCGATGGCCGGCGTCGAGGCCGCGCTGGCGGACCTCCGGGCGCGGGGCGTCCGGGTCGCGCTCACCACGGGGTTCGACGAACCCGTCGTGGGGTCGCTCCTCGCCTCGCTCGGCTGGACCGTCGGCCGGGGCCCGGCACACACCGTCGACGCGGTCGTGACGACGTCCGACGTCCGGGCCGGCCGCCCTGCGCCGTACATGATCCACCACGCCATGGAGCTGCTCGGCGTGGAGGACGTGCGCCAGGTCCTGGCCGCCGGCGACACCGTCGTCGACGTCCGCGCTGCGCGGAACGCGGGCGTGGTCGCCGTCGGCGTGTGCACCGGCGCCCTGTCCCGCGCGGAGCTCGAGGCCGAACCCCACGACCACGTGCTCGACGGCGTCGCGGACGTGCCCGCGCTGCTCGCCGGCCGGGAGGCCCGGGTCGGCGTGGCCTGAACACCCCGGTCCCGCAGTGGTCCGGACCCACGACGTCCCCCGATCCGTGAGCGATCTCCCAGCCCTCCGGACGTGACGATCGGCCCGGTCGACACGACTCCCCTGCAGCACCACGGAGTGCGGGTCCGTCCGGACCCACGACAGGGAGGAACACCATGGCCACCACTGCGAGCGCCACCACACCCGCCACGGCCGCGACGGCGACCACATTGAGCTCGACGGGCACCGGCGCGGTCGGCGGCAAGACCGACATCGACAACGCGGTCGTCGCGAAGATCGCCGGCATCGCGGCCCGTGAGGTCCCGGGCGTCTTCGCGCTCGGCGGCGGAGCGGCCCGTGCCATCGGCGCGATCCGCGGCCTGGCGAACAACACCGACCTCAGCCAGGGCATCAGCGTCCAGGTCGGCGAGACCCAGGTCGCGGCCGACGTCGTCATCGTCGCGGAGTACCCGACCGACCTGCAGGCCGTCGCCGACGGTGTCCGTACCGCCGTGGCCGGGGCCATCGAGGACTACGTCGGGCTCCAGGTCACCGAGGTGAACGTCAAGGTCACCGACGTGCACATCCCGACGGCCGACGACGAGCAGCAGGCGTGACGATGACCGCAACGCGTTTCGGCATCCTCGTCGCGGCGACACTGGCGATCGTGTGGATCTGGGCCGGGTTCTGGCCCTTCATCGGTGTCGCGGCCGCGATGGCCATCGGTGCCGTCGTCGGGCGGATCACCGAGGGCAAGCTCGACGTCCGTGCCCTGAGCGACGCCGTCCGCGGGAAGCGGTCGTCCTCGTGACGACCGCCACCGCCACGGCCGCGGCGGGTCGGACCTCGACCGGGGTCCGACCCGACCGCACCGACACGCCGGGGCGGACCCGGGTCACCGCGCGCGCCCTGTCCCGGGTCGTCGCCGCGCTGACGGCGGAGGAGCTCGACGTGGACGCCGACCACGTCCACGTGGACCTCGAGGACCGAGAGGGTGCCCTCGCCGCGATCCTGCGGACGCCGATCGGCGTCCGCGGGCTCGACGCCGACGACGACGCCCCGAGCCTCGTCGAGCGCTGCTCCGCCGCGCAGCGCACGCTGCGCGACCGTGTCCCCGCGCTGACCGGCCGGCACCTCGCGCAGGTCACGCTCCATCTGACCGGCGCGGTCATCCGCACAGAACGGCGGGTCCGATGAGCACCGACCACCTGCTCCGACGGGTCGCCCGCCGCGAGACGCACTCGTCCAAGGCCGTCCCCGCCGTCGTCACCGCCGTGCTGGTCATCCTGGCCTGCGCGTACGCCGGCACGGAGGTCGTCCTGGCGATGCTCGGGATGCGGCCGCTGCTCGCCGCCCCGGGTGACATGGGCGCCGCCCTCGTCGCCGCGAGCACGGTGGCCGCCGCCTGGCTCATCGTCGGCGGCGTGGTGGTGGCCCTCATCGGGGTCCTTCTCGTCGTCGTCGCACTCCGGGCCTCCCGGCGTCCGCGACGCACGCTCCACTCCGACCGCACCGTCGTGGTCGTCGACGACCGCGTGATCGCCTCGGCGCTCGCGCGCCGCGCCGCCGACGCCGCGGGCGTCGACCCCGACGCGACCCTCGTCACCGTCGGGCGCCGGACCGCCGAGGTCCGACTCACGCCCACGAGCGGTCTGCCGGTCGACCGGGAGGCCGTGGTCACCGCCGTCGACGACGAGATCGCCCGCTCCGACGCGCGTCCGCCCCTCCGGTCGCGCACCACCATCGAACGCACCGGGAAGGTGGGCGCATGAACGCCACGAACCGCGCGGCCAACCGGCTGTTCCTCCTCGTCGTCGGCATCGTGCTCGTCGCGCTCGGGCTCGTCGGGGTCCTGCTCGGCGCGGTCCCGGCCGTCACGCACGCCTGGAGCGGTGACGCACCCGGGGTCCGGCGGGGCCTGGACCAGGCGTTCGCCGCGACGACGATCCCCGGGACCCGCGCCGACTGGATCGGGATCGCGGTGCTCGTCGCCCTCGCAGTGGTCGTCGCGCTGCTCGTCGTGTTCATCGTCCGTCAGGGCGGCGGCCACACGTCGGTGCTGCTCGAGACCCGCGGCGAGGCGGTGGCATCCGGGCAGGAGGGCGACCGGATCGTCATCGACACCGCGGTCGCTCGCGACCTGCTCGGCGACGCGCTGTCCGGACGCCCGGAACTCGTCACGAGTAGCGTCACCACGTACCGGGTCCGACGCACTCCGGTGCTGCGGATCGCGGCGACGTGCCGGCGCGGGGTCGCCCCGACCGACGCGCAGGCCGTCATCGAGTCGGCACTCCGTCGGCTCGACCGCGCGGTCGGCCACGAGGTCCCCGCGCTCATCGAACTCACCGGCGGCTTCCGCGCACGCATGGCCGCCGCGACCACACGGGTCGACTGACCCGAGGAACGAGGCCCCCGTGTTCGCATTGCTCCGGTACCTGCCGGTCATCGTCGGGATCGTCCGCCACGCGCGGCGTGACCCCCAGGTCCAGCGCGCGCTGGCGAAGGCGAAGCAGCGCCGCGCTGCGGCGTCCCGACGCCGCCGCTGACCCGCCCTGCGGGTCGTCCGTTCACCCGATCCGGCCGACCCGCACGACGATCACGGGGACCGCGAGGCCGACCTGCGTCAGATGCTCCATGACCGCGTCGTGGACCGCGTGGACGACCTCGACGGTCGGCCGGATCCCGTCGACGGCGATCGTCATGGTCACTCCGTCGCGGCTGACCTCGACCAGTGCGTCCGTGGCCCCCGCGCCCACCAGTCGACGTGCACCGGCCGCCGCCGCACGGACGACGCCGCGACGGTAGACCTGCTCGACGCCGGGCACCGCACCCACCAGGGTCGCGAGTTCGGCTTCGAGGTCCGGTCGTCCGCTGCCGGTCATCGGTCCTCCTCCTGGCCGTCCCGAGGGACGTGGACGTCGCGCACGACGACGTCGATCCCGGCCACCCGCAGTTCGGTGTGCGCGGCGAGTTCCCGGGCGACCGCCCGGCGCAGGGCCGTCACGGCCGTGCGGACAGACCGCCCCCAGACGAGCGACGCGGTGACGCTGACGGTCACGGGAGCGTCGAGTTCGGTGACGTCGCCCAGCAGGGAGCACCGTCCGACGACCAACCCGTCCACCCCGTCCGCGGCGCGACGGACGAGCGCACGGATCGCACCCTCGGTGAGGGCGGCGTGTTCGGTGGGCGCCATGGGGGCGAGCGGGACGTCGCGACCGGCCTGGGCCTCCGTCGTGATGGCGGCGATCACGTTCCCGACCCACGCGTCGTCGTGGTCGGACGCGACCCGGCCCTCCTGCTCGAGGAGCGCGGTCGACACCGCACGGAGGCGCGCGATCGCCGCGAGCGCGTTCTGGCACGCGGGGGAGCCGTCGATCGTCGGCTCCGGCGGCTCCATGCCGCGATCGAGGTAGTCGACGAGCTCGTCGACGCTGTGGCCGTCGAGCTGGTCCGGCTCGAGCGCCAGGACGGCGGGGTCGTCGGGCGGTGCTGCATCGGTCATCGCCACGCCTCCATCCGGCTCATCATGGTCCTCCGTGCCCGCGAGAGTAGCCCTCGGACGGTCGACACCGGGACGCCCAGGTCCTCCGCGATCTCCTCGTACGACTCGCCCACGACCTCCTTGAGGAGCCAGCACCGCTGCTGCCGTTCCGGCAGGTCGGCGAGCACCGCGGCCATCGCCTCGGTCGCCGACCGCGCCTCGACGATCCGGTGCGGGGTCGCGTGCTCCTCGGCCGCGACGTCGTCGTCGAGCTCGCCGTGCGGTCGGGAGGCCCGGTGCCGGTCCGCCGCGCGGCGCGCCACGACCCGGAGCAACCACGCACGGATCGCGGACGGGTCCGTCATCGTGGGCAGCTGCCGCCAGGCGGCCACGAAGGCGTCCTGCACGACGTCGTCCACCTCGTCCGTCCGGCCGAGCGCGCGGAACGCGACCGCTCGGAGGAGCGGTCCGTGCCGACGGACCAGGACCTCGAACGCGCGGACGTCCCCGTCGCCCGCACGTTCGGCGAGGAGTCCGTCGTCGACGTCCTCGAGGACCACCGGGCGGGTCACGGGTGCGACGGGATCGAGGGCGTCGGCCATGCACACCCGCTTCCGGTGGTGAGGGGGACGACGGACCGGTGCCGCGCCTCCCGGCCGATGCTGCCACCCGTCCGGCGGGTTGTCCGGGCGCCGGGAACCCCGGCGGACGTCGCGGCCTACGGTGGGACGCATGGACGTCACGGAGCTCTGGTTGGTACGGCACGGCGAGTCGACGGCGAACGTCGCGGCGGCGGAGGCCGAGCGGGCCGGGCAGGACCGCATCGTCGTGGACCACCGGGACGCCGACGTGCCGCTCAGTTCGCTCGGCGAGCGGCAGGCACGGGCGCTCGGGGCGGGGCTGACCGACCGGCAGGTCGACAGCGTTCCGTTCGCGGTCTGGGTGTCGTCGTACCACCGCGCGCAGGAGACGATCCGGATCGCCCTCGACACCGCCGAGGTGCCCGCGGTCCTGCAGGTGGACGAACGACTCCGCGACCGCGAGCTCGGCGTGCTCGACCTGCTCACGAGCACCGGCGTGCGCCACCTGTTCCCGGACGAGGCGGAGCGGCGACGCTGGCTCGGCAAGTACTACCACCGGCCCGCGGGCGGTGAGTCCTGGGTGGACGTGATGCTCCGACTCCGCTCCGTCCTGCACGACGTCGACGCGCAGCACGACGTGCAGCGACTCGTCCTGGCCGCCCACGACGCGGTCGTCATGCTCACGGTCGCGATCTGCACGGGGATGGACGAGGCCGCCCTCCTCGACTTCGCCCGGACCCACACCGTCGCGAACGCGTCGCTCACGCGCCTGACCAGGGACCGCGTCGGCGCCCCCTGGCGGCTCGAGGAGTTCTCCGCCGTCGACCACCTCGACGACCTGGACACGCCCGTCACCGAGCACGAGGGCTCGATCCCCAACCGCGGAAGCGAGGACGCCCATGCCGGCCACTGACCGCTCATCGAAGATCGTCACCCCGAACGTCCTGCGCGACTGGCCGCTGCCCGCTCCGGGCGGCTCGAAGTACGGCCGCGGCCAGGTGGTCGTCGTCGGCGGGGCCGCGCGCACGCCCGGCGCCGCCATGCTCTCCGCGCTCGCCGCGCTCCGCGTCGGGGCCGGGAGGCTCACCCTCGCCATCGCGGAGTCGGTCGCACCCCACGTCGCCGTCGCCATCCCGGAGTCCGGGGTGGTCCCGCTCGTCGAGGACGACGACGGCCACGTCCGCGGGGACGCGCTCGACGGCGCGGGCGACGACCTGTCCGCCGCGGACGCCGTGCTGCTCGGGCCGGGACTCGACGAGCCGGACGGGACCCGGGAACTCGTGCGGCGCCTCCCGGGCCTGGTCGGTGACGACACGGTGGTCGTGCTCGACGCGTTCGCGCTCGGGGTCGCCCCGTCGGTCGCCGAGGACCTCGCGCCGCTCCGGGGGCGGCTCGTCATGACCCCGAACACATCGGAGGCCGGGCGCCTGCTCGGCCGCGACGTCGACAAGGACGACCTGGCCTCCGACCTCGCCGAGATCGCCGATCGGTTCGGCGCCGTCGTCTCCTGCCAGAGCGTCATCGCCGAACCGGGAGGCACGACCTGGGCCATGGGGACCGGCACCGGAGGTCTCGGCACGAGCGGGAGCGGCGACGTGCTGTCCGGCGCGATCGCGGGCCTCGCGGCACGGGGGGCGACCCCCGTCCAGGCGGCCGTGTGGGCGACCCACGTGCACGCGGCGGCCGGGGACCGGCTCGCGGTGCAGGTCGGTCCGATGGGCTACCTGGCGAGCGAACTCGTCACCGAGCTGCCGCGGGTGCTCGTGGAGCACGGGGCGTAGCAGGACCGGTCTCCACGAGCCCGGACGCCCGGAGTTCCTCGACGACCCGGGCGACGAGGAGCGACGGGTCCGCGCCCTCGGGGGTGCCGAACCGTTCGACCGCGTGCCGCACCAGGGCGTCCAGGGACCGGGGCCGGGCGAGCGCGGTCCACACCGCGGCACCGACGGCCTGCAGGACGTGGAGCCGGTCCGCGTGCAGGACGAGCACGTCGTCCCCGTCGCCGACCCAGTCCGTGACGGCGGCGCGGCGGACGGACGCCCCGGGATCGGCGAGTCCGGACGATGACGCCTCGGTGACCGTACGGACCGCCCCGAGCGTGGCCGCCGGACGCCCCGACACGCCGGCGAGGACGCCACCGACGACCGGCGCGAGGTCCCGGGCCTCCGCGTACCGGAGCACCCGCAGGCCGCCGGTCGCGTCGACGAGGCGCCGGAGCCGCGCCAGCGGACGTCCGCGGCGGGACAGGTAGCTGATCTGCCCGAAGAGCGGCTCGACGACCTCGGTGACGCGCACGGGTTCGAGCAGCGCCGACGGCAGGGACGGATCGCGATCGAGCAGCAGCACGGCGGCGAGCCAGGGCGCCGGTCCCGCCGACCGGACGAGACCGGCGACGTCCGGCCCGACCTGCGCCTTCGGCGATCCGGCCCGCACCACCGACAACGGCTTGGGGTACGGCACGACCGTCCCGTCGTCCTGCACGCCGAGCGTCTCGTCCGTCACGTACGCGAAGGTGCGCCCGAGTACCTGCGCGGCCGTCGTCTTGCCGCTGCCGGAGCGTCCGACGAGCGCCACCGTCGCGCCGGTCACGGGATCACACACCGCGGCGGCGTGCAGCAGCAGGAGGTCCGCGGCACGGGCGTCGATCGCGTGCAGGGTGAGCGCCCGCGCGAGCCGGTCACGGAGCGTGTCCACGTCCGCGGCCCGGACGACGATCGATCCGGGCCCGTCCGGGGCCCCGGAGGTGCCGTCCGGGACCGCGGCGGCACCGGGGGCGGGCGCCGGTGCCGCGAGCACGGCGTGCACCGTCGTCGACGTCGCCGACGCGCGGTGCGGGGTCCGGCACCAGGACCAGTCCGCGAGGACGCGATCGCGGCCGTCCTCGTCGAGTCCGTGCAGGCGGAGCGCCACCCGGGCGCCGAGGACGTCGAGGACGATCGGCTCGTCGACGGTCGCGACGCTGAGCGCCCCGAGGGTGGGCCCGGTCACCGCCGGTCTCCCGCCCCGGCGAGCGCGCGGTACGCGGACAGCACGGGGCCGAACACCTGCTCGGGCCGGGCGGCGGTGTCGAGATGTCGGGCCGCCGCCGCGAGGGTGCGGTGGATCTCGGCTGGGTCGTCGATCGCGGCGAGCACCCGGTGGGCGACGGTCTCGTCGTCGGCGTCATCGGGCACCACGACCGCGCGGCCGTCGTCGAGGACCCCGGGGGACCCGACCGCGGCGGTCGCGACCACGGGCCGACGGCGGGCGAAGGCCTCGAGCACGACGAGCGGCAGGCCCTCCCAAGCCGAGGTCATGAGGAGCACGTCGGATGCGTCCAGGGCCGCCGTGACGTCGTCGACGGCACCCGGGAACGCGACCGGTGCGCCGAGCACCTGCGCCAGCCACACCACGTCGTCGCGGAGCGGACCGGTGCCGAGCCACGTCGCCCGGACCGGACGGTGCCGGGCCAGGGCCGCGACCACCCGGACGAAGCGGCGGGGGTCCTTCTGCTCGGTGAGGCGACCGACGCCGAGGACCCGGAGCGGGGCGTGGACGTCCCAGGGACGCACCGGCGCGTCCACCAGCGCGGAGGGCACGTTGCCGACGAACGTGACGCGGTCCGCCGGCGTGCCGAGGTCGAGCACCATCCGGCGGACCTGCTCACTGACGGCGAAGACCCGTTCGCTCCGGAACGAGAGGTGCCGCATCCGTGCGCGGGGCAGGCAGGTGTGCGCGTGCTCGACCACGCGCGCGCCGGTGCCGGCCACCGCGATCCGCGCGAGCAGCGCGCCCCGGCGTTGGTGCGCGTGCACGACGTCCGGTCGGACGGACGCCACCGCGCGGCGGATGCCGAGCAGTTCGGCGAGCGGGCCGGCGCCCGTCACGACGTGGACGTCGGCGCGCGGCGGAACGCGGTCGACCAGGGGCCCCGGACGGCCGACGAAGGCGCTCTCGACGCCGCGCCGTCCCGTCCAGGCGGCCAGGTCGAGCGCGACGCGCTGCGCGCCGCCCGCGGTGAAGGCGTCGAGGACGTGGAGCACGCGGAGCCGCCGGTCCGCGTCCGGGCCGTGGTGCGCGCCGGGGTCAGTGCCCGGGTCGGCGCCGCGCGGGAGCAGCCGGTGGGGAGCCGTGCCGGTGGTGGTCATGGCGGGACGGTACGACCGACGGAGTGCGCCACCGCGGCTGGACCGGACGTCGGTCGCCCGCGGGTCCCTGGCGTTCACCCCGGGCGTCGCGTCCCCGCGGTCCGCATCCCGCGTGTCGTCACCCGGGGCAGGCGTGGACGCTCCGGCGGTCGTGGCCGACGGTGAGGGCGACGACGACGCGGGGGTCTCGAGGACGCCCGCGTGCTCGAGCGCGGCGCGGATGACGGGTGTGAGGTGTTCGACGTACGCCGCGGTGGGGTGCGCCTGGTCCTTCTTGACGAGCAGGTTCCCGACGAACGCCGGGCATGCGCCGTCGTCGTCGCAGAACCACGGGCGCGTGTCGACGAACGACCCGTGCAGCGCCTTCATCAGCACGATCTGGTCCGAGGCCATGGACAACCAGGAGGATGCCGACACCGAGCTCACGCAGGCGCTCGGGCCGGCGAAGTTGCTGTAGCAGTCCTCGATGTCCTTGTCGGGCGGCGGCGGGGCGAGCACGACGACGTGGTCCGCAGCGGGGAGGATCTGCTCCAACTCCGCGCGGAACGCCTCGTTCCAGGCGACCGCGCTCGTCGTCGAGCCCGTGCTGCGGTCGGCTCCGCGGACGACCGTGTTCGCGACGACGACGAGGTCCGGCTCGGTGTCCCGGACGACCTGGACCTCCTTCGCCCGTCGGTCGGCGCAGATGGCGGTCTGCTTCGCGACGTTGCCGACCTCGCGGTCGATGAACGGGCAGGCGTACATCGACGTGATCCGGAGCGACCAGTCCCCCGTCCCGAGGATCGCGGCGAGCGCCGGGACGTAGGCCTGGGCGATGGAGTCCCCCACGAGCACGGCGTGGTGCGGCGCAGCGGGGTCGCCGAACGTGCAGTCGGCGGCCGGGAGCCAAGCGGCCGAGCCGCAGCGCGCCGTGTTGCCGGGCAGGGTCTCGTCGGCGGCACGGGACACCGAGGGCGTCAGGTCGGCCGGCCAGGACCGGGCCCGCAGTGCGGCGGTGATCGCGCGGCTGAGCGCGGCCTGCGCACCGGACGACCCGCCGGACGCGGTGCCGGACGATCCGCCGTCGGCCGCAGCCGCGCCCGCACCGTCCGTGCGGACGTCGACCGCACCCTGGGCGCCGTTCAGGGTCACGGCGCTGAGCACCACGGCACCGGTGATCGCGATCGCCGTCGCCGACCAGACGAGCCGGGAGGGCCGCCGCCGTCGCCGGGACGCCGCCCGGTCGGCGAGCCACTCGCTCCGGAGCACCGGCCGCTCGACCAGGTGGTACCCGAGCACCGACGTCACCGCGGTGAGCGCGAGCACGCCCGCGACCCACCGGACGTCCGGCCGGTCCTCGCCGAGCACGAACAGCAGGTACGGCCCGAACACGACGACGACGGGGAAGTGCCAGAGGTAGATCGAGTACGACAGGTCGCCGAGGGACCCGGACACCCGATCGGTGAGCGGTGCCCACCGCCGACGGTCCCGCCCGATCCCGGCGGCGAGGACCGCGACGGCACCGAGCACGGGCAGGACGGCGCCGGGCATCGGGAATCCCCGGTCCGCGTCGGTGAGGGCGAGCGCGGTCGCGATCGCGGCGAGTCCGGCCCACGCCAGGACGTGCCGGACGGCCGTCGGCAGGTGCTCGAGTGCGGGCGCGACGACCGCGAGAGCCGCCCCGAGGAGCAGCTCCCACGCCCGGGAGGGCGTCGAGAAGTAGGCGACCGTGGGGGACGCTGCCGTCTCGTACGCCGACCAGGCGACCGACGCGGCGCCGAGCACCGCGACCGCCACGGCCGCCGGCACCGCGGTCCGGCCGGTGCCGACGCCCCGTCGCCGACGCGCGGCGAGGGTCAGCACACCGAGGAGCACCCACGGCCACACGAGGTAGA
Source organism: Curtobacterium sp. MCBD17_019 (assembly GCF_003234555.1). Taxonomy (NCBI): domain Bacteria; kingdom Bacillati; phylum Actinomycetota; class Actinomycetes; order Micrococcales; family Microbacteriaceae; genus Curtobacterium; species Curtobacterium sp. MCBD17_019. Next base: position 54,080 of record NZ_QKTT01000005.1, read on the forward strand.
ACTGCTCCTCGACCGACAGGGACCAGAAGTGCTGCAGCGGCGAGGTCGGCCCGTCTGCCTGGAAGTAGTCGGTCCCCGTGGCGGCGAAGTGCCAGTTCGCGACGAGGACGGCCGCCGCGAGTGCGTCCCACCGCACCGTGTCCCACCGTGCCGGACCGAGGACCAGGGCCGTCGCGGCGGCGGTCACGGCGAGCACGAGGACCGCCGCCGGCAGGATGCGCCGGATGCGGTGTCGGGTGAAGCCGACGATCGAGATCGTCCCGGTCCGTCCGTGCTCACGCAGGAGCAACCCGGTGATGAGGAACCCGCTGATCACGAAGAAGACGTCGACCCCGACGAAGCCGCCGCGCGGTGCGTGGAGCGTGTGGTCCGCCACGACGGCGAGCACCGCGACCGCCCGGAGTCCCTCGACGTCGCGTCGCTTCCCTGGTCGATCCGTCACCGCGTCCCCGTCCCTCGTCCCGGGCGACCCCGCTGCCGGTCGCACCCCGCCGATGATCGGTCCCCGCGCCCGGTCCCGAGGGGCACGGCCACGGCTGTCCGGGACTCCGCCGGTCCCGGTTCGCCTCCGCGGTCACCCGTCCCCGGGGCGGACTCACCCGGCGGCGCGCCGCGTCACCCGGTGCGCCGCCTCGGTGCCACCCGCGGCGTGCCGGTGAGGGCCCGGACCATGCCGGCGGCGGGAGGGTGACCGAGGCGGTGATCCGGGCCTCCCGGACGGCCGCTGGCCCTCGGGAGGGCGCGAGTGCGGCGCTCCCGGGGCGATAGGAAACGGTGTGCCACCCGTCACCGTCCTCGCCCTGGCCGCGTCCGCCGGGCTCCTGGTCGTCGTCGCGTTCCTCGTGCTCGTGCCGGCGGCCACCGTGCGCGCCTGGGCACTCGTGCTCACGCTCGCGGTCACGGCCGTGGTCGGCAACAACAGTGCGCCGCGCACCGTCTGGGTGCCGGCCTTCGCGCTCTGCGCGGTCGTCCTGCTCGTCGCCGTCGCCCGAGTCGGGGCGGTGTCGGACCTGACCGCGCCGCGCTTCCTCGTCCCGACCGCCCTCTGGGTGTGGATCGGCGTCGGCGCCCTCCTCGCGGGGTCGTACTCGACCTCGCGTCTCACGGTGTACTTCGGCACCGCCGTGGTGGTCGCCCTCGTCACGGCGCACCTCGACGCCCGCGGCCTCCGCATCGTCCTCATCGCCGTGCTCGTCATCGCCGCCGTCGAGGTCGCGTGGACCGCCGTCGACCTGGTCACGGGTGCCACGCCCATCTGGGGTCAGCGTGGTGGGGTCTCCCGCCCGAACCCCCTGACGGGCGACGTGTGGGAACGCGGCCAGGGGTCGATGGGGCAGCCGATCGTGTTCGGGACGTTCGAGGCGATCGCGGTCGTGGTGGCGTGGAGCAACCGCATCGGCATGTCCGGCGCCGTCCGGAGCGTCGCGCTCCTCGTCGCCGCGGTCGGCGTGTTCCTCTCCGGTACCCGCAGCGCGGTCCTCTGCGCCGTCCTCGGGGTCCTCCTGCACGCGGTCCACGGGCGCGGGATCGGCCGGTGGGCCAGGAACGTGGTCCTCACGGCGATCGTCGGGGGCATCGTGGCCGTGCTCGACTTCGGGATCTCCACGGTCACGACCGAGCTCCTGTCCTCCGGCTCCTGGATCCACCGCTCGACCTCGATCTCCGCGGTCCCCCGGTTGCTCGCCCGTCCCCTGGCCGAGTCGCTCTGGGGCACCGGGTTCGGCAGCGAGACCCGGCTGTTCGCCGACCACCTCATCGAGACGACGTACGGGCTGCAGGTGGTGGACGACCTCCCGGTGTACCTGCTCGGCACCACCGGCGTCGCCGGCCTGGCCGTGTTCCTCGCCGTGGTCGTCGTCGTGGCCGTCCGGGCGGACGCGCAGGGCCGGGCCCTCGTCCTGCTCTGGTTCGGGATGGGGTTCTCGTTCGACCTCCTCGTGTGGTTGCAGGCCGGGATCCTCCTGACGTTCACGCTCGCGTTGCCCCGCTTCGACCGTGCCGACGGGCCGGGCAGAGGCGGCCTGGACGCGGTGCCCGAGCAGGCCGGCGCCGGACCGTCAGCCGCGGTCCCGCGCGCGTCGGGCCTCCCGGGCCGCGGACGGCAGGAACCGCACGCCACGCCACAGTCGGCGGGCGTAGGCCGCGAGCAGGCCGAGGCGGTCGAGCCCTCCGAGTCCCCGTTTCTCCAGCGTCTCCCGTGGTGGGAGCAGGGCGACCCGGACCACGCGGAGTCGCTCGCGCCACGGCGCCTCGACGAGCGCGAGCAGCCGCCGCGCGTGGGGTGACGACGCGGCCGTCAGCAGGCGCCACCGCAGGTCGGGCACACCCCAGTCGTCGAGCTCGATGCCGAACGCGTCGGTGAGGAACGGCCGCGCCGCGGGCACTGCTCCGAGCGCGCGGGCCGCGTCGAGGACGGTCGGCGCGAGCAGGGCCGGGGTCCCGTCGCCGGCCGTCCGCTCGACGAGGTGCGCGTACTCCTCCGCGTGACGGGGGACGGTGATGCTCCGGAGGCAGTGCAGCGCCTGCACGAGGACCGCCTCGGGCAGGTCCGGGACCGGGACGGACGCCCCGGCGACGACGAGCGTACACCGGGTCCTCCAGAGCCGGGCGAACACCGCGTCGGTGTCCGTCCCGAAGCCCGGGAACCGGTCGTGCACGTCCAGGTCGCAGCTCCACCCGCTGCGGAACAGCGTGACGGAGTGGCGGCTGAACGTCACGTCGTCCGCGTCCGCGGGCCGTCGGCGCCACCCACGGCGCTCGAGCTCGGCGGTCATCACCGGAACGCCGCGCGGTGGCACGAGGACGTCGACGTCCGCCGGGACCCGGTGTCGGTCCTGGAGGCCGTGGTGCTGAGCGCCGAGGCCCTTGAGGACCAGGAACGGGACACCGGCGACGGCCGCGGCGTCCGCCACGACGGCGTGCGCCAGCTCGACGGTGGCACGCGCGTCCAGCCGTGCTGCGGCCGTCACGGCCGGGTGTCGTCGGTCCCACCGACCGCCGCCGCCCGCCGCCGGCTCCGGCGCGAGGGGAGCTCGAGGGACGGATCGTACGGGGACACCACGGGCGAGCGTGGGACCGAGGCGTCCCGGTCGGGCAGGGAGGGCGTGAGCCGAGACCCGCCGGACGCGCGGGCTGCGCGCGCTTCCGCGTCGCCGTCCGTGCCGTGTTCCCCGCCGCCGTCCGTGCCGGGAGCGGACTCCGACCCGTCGTCGTCCCCCGCGTAGTACGCGCCGCCGTAGTAGCCGTAGTCGCGCGCGTCCTGCCCGCGCGTCGGGACCCGGTTGAGCACCGCACCCAGCACGGTCCCCCCACCCCGGGCCACGAGCTGCAGCGCCCGTCCGAGCTGGTCGATCGTGGTGCCCTGCGCCGAGACCGTCACCACGAGGCCGTCCGCACCGGCCGCGAGCACGACGGCGTCGGTGACGGCGAGGATCGGCGGCGCGTCGAGGACCACCGTCGCGTGTTCCCCGAGCGAGGCGAGGATGTCCCGGAACATCCGCGACCCGAGCAGCTCGCTCGGGTTCGGTGGAACGCGGCCGGACCCGACGATCCACAGGTTGCCGACGTCGTCGGTCTGCTGCATGACGTCGGCGAGGTCCGCGCGTCCGGACAGCACGTCGGTGAGGCCCGCGCCCCGGGCCACGCCGAAGACCGCCGACAGCACGGGTCGCCGGAGATCGCAGTCGATGAGCACGACCCGCCCGGTGGACGTCACGGCGAGGGACCGGGCGAGGTTCGCCGCGATCGTCGACTTGCCGTCGCCCGGGAGCGGACTCGTGACGACGAGGACCTTCGGGCGCTCGTCGACGTGGACGTAGGACAGGTTGGTGCGCAGCTCGCGGAGGGCCTCGGACGTCGCGAAGTTGACCCGTCGCTCCTCGGGGGTGCGGTTCGGCAGGGCGTCGACGAGTTGCCGGTGGTCGGTCAGGGCGGGGTTGAGCGGGATGGTCCCGAGCACGGGGACACCGAACGCGGCCTCGATCGCTGCGGCCGAGCGGATGCGCCGGTCGAGGGCCTGCCGCACGAGGACGTACACCGACGCCAGGAGCAGGCCGACGAGCACCCCGAGCGTCACCGCCGCGCGCACGTCCGGCGACGTCGGCGACGTCGGGACGGTGGCGGAGGCCAACGGGACGAGCTTCGTCGTCGCCGAGGCGAGCGCCTCCCCCGACGACTGGATCGCGGCGATCTGCCGCCCCATGCCCGCGATCCACGCGTCCGCGAGGTCGGCGGACTCGCGCGGGGTCGCGCCGCTCGCGGTGACGTCGATGATCGCCGTGCCCTCCGGCAGGCGGGTCTGCACGCGGCCGAGCAGCTCCTGCGGAGATGCACTGGTGCCGGTCGCCCGGACCACCCGTTTCGCGACCGCCAGCGAACCACCGAGCTCGACGTACGTCTCGGCCTGGGACTTCGACAACTGGTCGGCGGCGTAGTCGAGGTTGGCGTCGCCGTTGCCCGCGACCCGCACGAAACCGGAGGCCTCGGAGGTGTACACCCGCGGTTGCGTGAGCGTCCACGCACCGGCCGCGGCGACGCAGGCCAGGACGATGAGCACCGCGCCGAACCAGTACGTCCGGAACATGCGCACGTAGTCGGCCAGGGTCCGGGAGGTCCGCTCGTCGGGACGTGCGTCGGGAGCCATGCGTGGTCCTCCGGGTCGTGGTCGGGGCGGGATCAGGGCAGTCTCCGTCCCGGCGTGGGTGGCCCGCCCGGGCGCACGCACGTTCCCGGCGATCGCCGGGCGGTGGGATCCCCCACGGCCTCACCCGCCTTGGACGCGGCCTCACCCGCGGGGCCGTCCGGCCACCCGGGCGTCGTGCACCGCGAAGAGCAGGGGCAGCACGCCGACCACCAGGAGCGGTGCGACGCGGACCGCCCACATGAGGAGCCACACCGAGGTCGACCGCGGATGGACGCCACCGAGCCGACGACCGTGCAGGGCTCGTCGGGCGCGACGCACCCCGGCGCGCCGGACCGACCAGGGCGCGTGCTGGCGCCCCGGCGTGACGACGAGCGCGCGGCACCGGAACCAGCACGTGAACCAGGTCAGGAGCTCCTCGCGGCGTGCCGGGTCGGCGAGCGCCGGTGCGTCGACCGGCGCCACGGAGTCCGCGGCCGCGACGACGGCGGCGTGGGCGGCCTCCAGGGCGTCGAGCGCGGGCGTCCTGGACCGCGAGACCGAGCCGGGACGGTGGACCCAGTGGTAGAGCACGTCCGGGACGAACCGGACCCGTCGCGCGGCGGCGAGCACCGGGGCGAGACCCGCGACGTCGCTCTGCGACGGCAGGTGCGGGAAGGGGGCGTCCCCGAGGACCGAGCGGCGGACGAGCTTCGACCACAGGAAGCCGTCGATGGTGCCCTCGAGCAGCATGACGAGCGCCTCGGGACCGGTCGCGACGCGCGGCACGGGGACACCGTCGACGATCCGGCCGGGGCGGAGCGGGTCGGTGCGGAAGTCGGCCCGACACACGACGAGGTCGACGTCGTCGGTCGCCGCGTCGAGGAGCCGCGTCGGTGCTCCGGGCTCCCACCGGTCGTCGTGGTCGACGAACCACACCCACGTACCGCGGGCGAGCCGGACCGCGCGGTTGCGGCTCGCGGCCACCCCGGAGTTCGTCGCGTTCTCGAGCACCTGCACGTCGGGGCGGTCGACCGCCCACCGACGGAGGCGCTCGGCGGTGCCGTCACCGGACCCGTCGTCGACCAGGACGAGCTCGACGCCCGCGGTGAGGAGGGCCGCGGCCCGGTCGAGGAACCCGTCGAGCAACCGACCGGGCCGGAACAGCGCGGCGACGACGGTCACGTCGGGCACGGCGTCCCTGGGTCGAGCGCTCATGCCCGGTCCGGTCGACGCTCGCGTGCGGCCAGGAGCGACCGCGCGACCACGAGCAGGAACGCCGGGCCCCGGACCAGGTAGCGGTGAGCGAGGCGGCGCGGTTCCTGCAGCAGCCGCCAGGACCACTCCAGACCGAGGCGCTGGACGAGCACGGGTGCACGGCGCCGGGCGCCGGCGGCGAAGTCGACCGCCGCGCCGGCGCCGACGTAGACCGCGTCGGGCAGTGCGTCCTCCCACCGGAGGAACCACGCCTCCTGCTTCGGCGACCCGAGGCAGAGGAAGACGACGTCGGGGCGGATCGCCCGGAGCCGCTCGACGACCGTGCCGCCGTCCTCGCCGCCCGCGAGGTCCGGGAACGGCACGTCCTGGACGTCTGCGCCGGGGTGCTGCGTCCGGAGTCGCTCCGCCGCGCGGACGGCCGTGCCCGGTGCTCCACCGGTGACGACGATCCGCCACCCCCGCTCGGCGGAGGCCGCGCTGCACGCGACGAGGAGGTCCGCCCCGGTGACCCGACGCACGGTGTGGTCGCCGAGCAGTCGCGCCAACGCGACGATCGGGAGGCCGTCGACCGTCCGCAGGTCCGCCCGCGCGTGCGCACGGCGCGCCGCCTCGTCGTTCCGCAGCACGAGCACCTGGTCGACGTTCGGTGTCGTCACGAGCGTCCGACCGGTGCCCCGCCGCCGGTCGACCTCGTCGAGGAGGTCGCGCACGTCCCCCCGGAACAGCGGCTCGTCGGCGAGCAGGACGGCGTCGGGCGCGACCCGGAGGAGCGGTGTGCGTCCCGACGCCATCAGTAGGCTCCCCGTGCGCGGAGGACGGCACCGACCGTCCGGGCCAGGACGACCAGGTCGCCCATGAGGGACCAGTTCTCGACGTACAGGAGGTCGAGGTGGAGGCCGTCCTCCCACGGGAGGTCCGAGCGACCCCCGACCTGCCACGGGCCCGTCAGCCCCGGCTTCGTCAGGAGGCGCCGTCGTGCCCGGTCCCCGTACGTCGCCACCTCGGACGGCAGTGGTGGCCGCGGCCCCACGAGGCTCATGTGACCGAGCAGGACGTTGACGAGCTGTGGGACCTCGTCCACCGACCAGCGCCGGAGGAAGCGGCCGAGCCGGGTCACGCGCGGGTCGTCCCGCATCTTGAACAGCGGTCCGGAGCCGTGTTCGTTCTCGGCGCGGAGGTCGCCCTGCAGTCGGTCCGCGCCCGGCACCATCGTCCGGAACTTGACGATCGTGAACGGCCGTCCGCCCTGGCCGACGCGCTGCTGGGTGAAGAACGCGGGCCCCGGACTGTCGAGTCGTACCGCGAGGGCGACGAGCACGATGAAGGGCGCAGCGAGGACCAGCCCCAGGGCACTCGCCACGACGTCGAACGCCCGCTTCGCCACGTGCGGGAGGCCGGACCGCGGGGGCGGTTCGACGGCGATCAGGGCGTGCCCGGCGAGCGTGACCGTCTGGAGGCGCTGCGTCGCGACCGGTCCGACCTGCGGCGCAACGAGCAGCTGGACACCGTCGGCCTCGAGGGCCCAGGAGAGCTCCCGCGCGAACTCGTCACCGTGCCCGCCGACGACGAGCACCGCGTCCGGGCCGAGCTCGTCGACGAGCTGCTCGACGCGCGCGTGCAGCGCCTCGGGTCCGGCGCGGCGCGCACTCGCCCCGACGGGGCCGTCGGTGACCAACGTCCGGACGACGCGGAGCCCGGCACCCGGGTCGCGGTCGACCAGGTCACGGACGGCCGCCACCGAGTCGGACGGACCGATGACGAGTGTCGAGCGGCACATCCGGCCGCGCTCGCGCACACGACGGACCCACGCGCGCCAGGCCACCCGGTCGGCGACGAGCGCGACGAGGCCGAGCGGGACGGCCACGAGCAGGTACCCCCGCGAGATCTCCGTCTGCGTGATCGCGGAGGACACGGCGAGCACGAGCACGACGACGACGGTGGTGCGGGTGAGGTCGCGGAACGCGCCGGGTGACGACACGAAGCGGTCCTCGGGGGACCGCCCGGCCCGGACGACGAGGAGGAGGACGAACCACAGCCCCGACAGGAGCACCGAGAACTCGGTGTAGTCGAGCCCGACGAACCCGATCTGCACGCCGTTCCCGTCGAACCCGAACCGGAGGAACTGCGATCCGAGGGTCGCGGCGAGCAGACTCACGGCCTCGGTGGCGGCCATCGTCCGGGTCGGGAGCGGTGTCGCGGTGCCGGGTCGCGCCTCCCGGTGTCCGCCGACCGCGGCCGTCGCGATCGTGTGCGCCACGTCACCGCTCCTCGGTGTGGTGGTGGTCGACCCAGTCGCCGAGGGTGTCGTGCCGCAGAGCGCTGCCGATCTCGGCGACCGCGGTCCGGTCCTGCAGCACGATCGACTGACCGTCCGCGCTCGTCCCGCTGCCGAGCGTCGGCAGCGTGAAGAAGGCCACGTCGTCCGGTCGGACCGATCGGAGTCGCCAGCCGATGCGCACCGCGCGGGTGAACGTGAGGCCGGGGTCCACCGTCACGGACCGTCCCGTCGCACCCAGGAACGCCCGCACCCGGCCGAGGTCGTGCAGGCCGTCCCGGTCGGCCAGGCGGTCGAGGACACCGCGGAGGAACGACTGTTGGTTGCGCACGCGCTGGTGGTCCGCGTCGGGGAACGCGTACCGTTCGCGCACGAAGGCGAGCGCGCGCTGCCCGGCCACGTGGTTGACGCCGGCCGTGAACCGGTAGCCCGGCATGTTCCGGCTCGTGAAGGCCTTGGGCGACACGACGTCGACACCACCGAGCGTCGACGACATGGCCGCGAATCCGGCGAAGTCGACGACCGCGACGTGGTCGATGCGGACGTCGAGGAGCGCCTCCACGGTGCGGATCGTCAGCGGGACCCCGCCGAGGGAGAACGCGGCGTTCACCTTGCCCTCGCCGTGCCCGGGGATCGGCACCCAGAGGTCGCGCATGATCGACATGACCTGGACGTCGTCGCCGTCGGCCGGGAGGTGGACGAGCATGAGCGTGTCCGAGCGCTGCCCGGTCGGACCGCCGCCCGCGATGTCGCCGAGGCGTCCGCGGGTGTCCGAGCCGATGAGCAGCACGTTCTCGGAGGCCCGGGACGCCGCCGGACGCTCCCCTCTCGGGAACGGATCGGTGTCGAGGGTCCGGACGTCGGACCGGTACCCGGTCTGCACCAGCAGCACGACCGCGGCCGCCGCGACGAGCGGCAGCACGACGAGGATCACGACCGCGAACGACACCCGGCGCAGGACCCGCCGCCGCTCAGCCACGGGTCGCCGCCAGCGCGTCCGCGATCACCGTGACGGCGTCACCGAGTTGTGCCTCGAGCGCCCCGAGACGCGCCGGGTCCGGACCGACCGGGTCGATGAGATCGCGATCGCCGCCCTCCGCCGTCACCGCGGCCCGCAGGGAGCCCGCTCGCTGGAGGAGCCCCGCCGGGTCGGACCCGCGCGCGCGGTGGTGACGCGCGATCGCCGCGAACTCGAGCACGGTGAACGTCCGGTTGAGCAGCGCCGGCACGCGCTCGAGCACGGCGACGGAGTGGGCCTCCTCGGCCGTGAGCACGAGTGTCGCACCCCGGAGCCGGGTCGCCTGGAGCGGTGATGCCCGATGGCCGGACGCGTCCAGCCCCCGGTCGCGCAACATCCGACGCACACCCGGCACCATCGCGCCGCGCTCGAGCACCCGCACCCCGCAGCTCGAGACCGCGAAGCGCCCGGGGGCCCGGGCGTCGAGCTCGGCCTGCAGCAGACGCTCGACGAGTGGGGAGCGCGCGAGGTTCGCCGCGCACACCACGACGACACGCGTCCGCCCGTCGCTCGGCTCGGGCGGCGCGGCACGCTCCCACGGCGACGGCCGTGTGCATGTGGACGGCGGTGTGGTCATCGCGACGATCCCCTCCTCGATCGGGTCGGTCGCGGTGACCGTACGGTCACGACGCGGCTCGATCAGGGGCGTGCGCGGTGGGCGTCCGGGAGGCCCGGCACCGGGTCACCCGTCAGTTCACGTCCCGCGGCGCGGGTGCCGTCGTCCGCTCACCGGAGCGGCCGTGATGAGGGTCCGGCGCGCGGACTCACCCCCCGGAGCGCGCCCACGGCTGACCGGGAGGTCGGCGCTAGCATGCGCAGCCGAGGAGGAGGTCCGCATGGACGACGACGAACGGACGGCAGGGCCGCCCCGTCGCTGGGTCCGCCGACGGGCGCGGGTCGCGGCGGTCGGCGACGCCGAGCGGGTGGTGGTCACCGATCCCGCGCGGTGCGACCTGCACGTGCTCGCCGGCAGCGCTGCGGTCGTCTGGTCCGAGCTGGACGAGGGCACGACCGTCGAGGACGTGGCCACCCGGGTGGCGCGGTGGTACCCGGACGTCGACCCGGAGACGGTGGCGGGGCAGGTGGCGGCGTTCCTCGGGGAACTCGCCGCCGCGGGGCTCGTCGAGGTCGAGCCCGTCCCGGACACACGAACGGACCGGCCCGGGGCCGTGGTCGAGACCATCCGGTCTGACCACGGCACCCGGGCCGGTCCGTGGGGGTGGAGCGTCGGGACGACTACGCGTTCTGGACGTCGTCCTTGGCGCTCTGGGCGCTGTCCTTGACGTCCGAGGCCGAGGACTGCGCCTCGTCCTTGACCGTCGACGCGGCGTCCTGCGCCGTGCCCTTGAGGTCCTGCACGTGCTCCTGCGCGGTGTCCTTGAGGTCGGAGGCGATGTCCTGCCCGACGCCCTTGGCCTTGTCCACGAGCGGTGCGGCCTGGTCCTTCAGCTGGCCGGCGAGGTCCTCTTCCTTCGAGGAGGCCGGGATGAGGGACGAGGCGAGCCAGCCCGCACCGAAGGCGATGAGGCCGACGGCGAGCGGGTTGCCCTTGGCCTTGCCGACGGCCGAACGGGCAGCGCCCTTGGCGGAGTCGGAGGCGCCCGAGACGGAGCCCGAGGCGCTGCTCGTGCCGGACTGGACCTTGCTCTTGGCGGCGTCGACCGTGCCCATCACGCTGTCGCGGACGGAGCCGATGCGCTCGCGCACCTTCTCGGTCTGGCGGTGGGCGATCGACGACGGGCTCACCTTGTCGGCGAGTGCATCGACGTCCGACCCGAGGTTGCCACGGGTGCGCTCGATCTCGGCGCGGATCTCGTCTGGGGTGCTCATGCGTTCCTCCCGTTGGTGTGCGGCTTGAGGGTGTCGGGGATCTCCTTGGCGGTCTCGACCGTCTGCGGGGCGCCCTGGATCTCCTTCATCGACTTGCGGCCCTGCATCGCGAGGATCGCGGCGATGATGCCGTAGATCACCGCGATGATGAGCGCCGACCAGGCGTTGTTCACGAGGAACCCGAGGGCCCACCACGCGGCGATGGAGATGAAGAGGAGGGCGAAGAGCGCGGTCAGACCGGCTCCACCGAACATCCCAGCGCCCTTGCCGGCCTTCTTCGCCGACTCGGTCAGCTCGGCCTTGGCGAGCGCGACCTCCTGGCGGAACAGGTTCGACAGGTCCTTCGAGACGTCCGTCAGCAGCTCACCGAGCGGCGTCGTGGCGGCGCGCTCCTCGGCGGCTTCGTTCGGCCGCGACGCGGCGGTGGCGCCGGCGGTGTAGCCCGCGCCGGGCACACCGCCCGGGACGCCACCCGGGGTGGTCTGGCTCATGCCACGCCTCCGGTGCCGTACCCGGCACCCGTGCCGCGGTCGTACTCGGTCTCGACCGGGTCCGTCGTGCCGTACGCAGCGCCGGTCGTGCCGTAGTCCGTGTCGGTGACGGTCGAGTAGGTGCTCGTCGACGTGGCGTCGTACGAGGACGAGTCGCCGCCGGTGGCGCCACCGAAGGCCTCGGCTTCCTTCTCGTGCTTGATCTCCGTCGTCAGCGCCTTGGTGAGGCGACCGGCGAGGATGCCCGCTCCGGCGGCGATGGCGATGAAGGTGCCCGGACGACGGGCCGCGAAGGAGCGGACCTCGTCGATCAGCGAGCCCGGGTCGCGACCCTCGAGGTAGCCCGCGACGCTGCCGGCGCGGTTCGAGAGGTCGCGGACGACCTTGCCCGCGATGCCGTCGTCGGCGTTCTCGGCCATCGACGAGAGCTGGTCGCTGATCGTGCGGAGTCCGCCGGCGGCGCGCTGCTGCTGCTGGCCCGCCTGGTCCTTGAGGCTCGACGTCGCCTGGCCGAGGAGTTCCTTGGCGTGGTCCGTGGCCTCCGAGGCGACTCGGGACGCCTGCTCCTTGGCGACGCCCGCGACCTGCGCGGCCGACTGCTTGGCGTCACCGGCGACGTTCTGGGCTGCGCCCTTGGCGGCGTCGGCCTTGCCGGAGCCGCCGGAGTCGCTCGCGCTGTCCGTTCCGTAGGACGGGACGTGGACGCCGGAGTAGGTGGTGTCCGTCGTGTCGTCGACGACGAGCTCGTCGTCGATGAGGTCGTCGTCGGCGAGCGACCCGGTCGGCACGGCCCGGTCGTAGATCGGGGTGTCGTTCGGGATGTCGTTCTCCGGTGGGTATGTGCTCATGACGTTCCTTCCCTGTTCGCGGGTCCGGGAGGACAGGCGTCATCCCGGTCTGGCGTGTCACCCACCGTGCGCGTTCTCGCCTGGGAGCGTTCGGACTCTCAGGGGTGGGACAGGGATCTTGTCCCCCGTTCTGGGCCCATCCCGCCGCCACGAGGCGGCCGGATGACGCACCATTCGTCCCCCGGACGCCCAGGTGGGCCTCGCTGACTCCCGGAAATCCGGACGGGATGGCCGGGGCGGGGCCGCACCGCGCCTCCCGTCCGACGGGGGACAACCTGCATGGGTGGCGAGGGAACGCGGCCTACGGTCCAGACCACGCGTCGTGAGCGCCGGGACCCGCCCGGCACCGACGCGAGCTGAAGGAGAGACACAGGATGTACTTCCACAAGCAGGAATTGCAGTTCAAGTCCACGCCGAGCAAGCCCGACGCCGTCTACGCGCGGAAGCTGCAGGAGGTCCTCGGTGGCCAGTACGGCGAGATCTCGGTCGCGCTGCAGTACCAGTTCCAGGCCTGGAACATGCACATCCCCGGCAAGTACCGGGACCTCGTCTTCGGGATCGGCGCCGAGGAGCTCGGTCACGTCGAGATGCTCGCGACGATGATCGCCCAGCTGCTCGAGAAGGCCCCGCTCGGCATCACCAAGGAGGCCGTGCAGGACGACCCGACCGTCGCCGCCGTCATCGGAGGCATGGACGTCCAGCACGCGATCGTCGCCGGCGCCGGGGCACGCCCGGTCGACAGCAACGGGAACCCGTGGCAGGGCTCGTACATCACGGCGAGTGGCAACCTCCTCGCCGACTTCACGGCGAACGAGAACGCGGAGATGCAGGGGCGCATCCAGGCCGCCCGGCTCTACCACATGACGGACGACCACGGGATCCGCGACCTGCTGTCGTTCCTCATCGCCCGCGACACCATGCACCAGAACATGTGGGCGACCGCCGCCGCCGAGCTCCGCGAAGAGGGCTACGAGGACTTCCCGGTCCCGAGCAACTTCGCGCAGAAGAAGGAGGACCAGGAGGTCAACTACCAGTACCTCAACTTCTCCGACGGCGCCGCCGCGGCCGAGGGACGCTGGGCGAGCGGCCCCTCGTTCGACGGCAAGGGCGAGTACACCTACCACGACGGGCCCACCACCTCGGTGCCGATGCCCCCGCCCACGCTGGTCGACGCTCGCTACTACGGCACCACCCCGACCCCGAACAAGGTCGAGCAGAAGGCCGCCCTGTCGCAGGACCGGCGAAACAAGGAGTGACGCGCTCCGGCGGCCGACGCCGCCGCCGTGACGGGGACCACCGTCGACCTCACGTGTCGATGGTGGTCCCCGTCCTCGATGACGCCTCCGTGCTCCGACGGTGCCTCGCGTCCGTCGCGGTGCAGACCGTGCCCGTCGACGAGGTCATCGTCGTCGACAACGGCAGCACCGACGACAGCGTCGCCGTCGCCCTCGCGGCCGGTGCCACCGTGCTCCACGAGCCGGTCCGGGGGATCGCGGCTGCCGCGTCGTGCGGGTACGACGCGGCCTCCGGCGACGTGATCGCCCGCGTCGACGCCGACTCGGTGCTGCCACCCGACTGGGTCGACCGTGCGCTCCGGGCCTTCGAGGACCCGCGCGTGGTCGCGGTGACCGGACCAGGGCGGTTCCGGGACCTCGGCCCGATCCCGCGCGCGTTCTGGCAGCTCGCGTACATGCGGGCGTACTTCGTGCTCATGTGGCTCGCGCTCGCACGACCGCCGGTCTTCGGCTCGAACACCGCGTTCACGCGCGCGGCCTGGACCCGTGTGTCCGCACGGGTGGACCGTCGTGACCCGGCGCTCCACGACGACGTCGACCTGAGCCTCCACCTCGACCCGGCGTGGCGCGTCGTCGTCGATCCGGGACTGCGCGCCGAGATCTCGAGCGACCCGCTCCGGGACCGCCGCGGGCTGGTGGTCCGCACGCGCAAGGCGCTCCACACGCTCGGGTCCCACGGCCGCGCGGGACTCCCCTGGTACCGGTGGTTCCGGCGCGGGTTCACGATGCTCCGCGCACCCGCGGTCCCGAGCCGCGCGGTCGGGTGGCCGGGCTCACCAGTCGCCGCTGGTCAGACCCCCTCGGCTCCTGGCCTCCCTGAGCACGAGCCGAGACTGCGGGGCACCGGCACCGCTCCAGGCCATGATCGGGGTGGTGACGCGGCCCCCACGGCCGCGTCGCAGTGACCCTCGACGGGCACAGGTCCCGTCACACGGAAGGAGGCCGACATGGCCCGCACGACATCGGAAGCCGGCGGCGAGGACGAGGCGGACGCCACCACGCACGGTGGCATGGACGCGCCCTCGCAGGCCGAGGGTGAGGACCTGGACGAGGACTCGCCCACGATCTGACCGAGCAGCACGAGGCCCCGGGTCCGAACGGATCCGGGGCCTCGTACGTGTCGGTCCGAGTTGAAGCCGCAACCGAACGGGGACTGCTGCAGCTTGGGACTCTGGCCTAACGTCGTCGCCTCAGTTGCGCCGGCCCGAATACGAGGAGGAACGTCAGCCCCGCTCCCACCGCGACCGTCGCCGTAAGAAACCCAACCCATGAACCCCACCCAGTGGGTACAGAGGTAATGGTGAAAACTGCGAGGATCACGAGAACTGGCGTGAGGATTGCGCACACGATTGAGTTATAGCGCTTACTTCCGTTAGCAGGCACTGGCCACCGATCCGATCCCATCTGCCACTCCGTATGCTGACGCTCCAAATCCAATGACGCCGGCTACTCCCAGCGCCGGCGACCATCCGAGGGACGGGATCTCAGCGGCAACCGATCCAACAATACCGACACCGGAGGCGATGAGCCCGAGGCTCGAGAACGCGGGACCGGTGACGGCATGGCCGCACTGCGAAACACGACCGGTGGGAGCCGAGCCGTTGATGGGATCGCAGCCGACAAACGCGTATCGGTTGGCGTTGCCGGGGTCGAGGGGTGCGTCGAAGGTGTCTTCCTGCTTCCACCCGCCCGCGACGGGGAGGTACCAGCGTTGACGGTGGCATGGACGCGCCCTCGCAGGCCGAGGGTGAGGACCTGGACGAGGACTCGCCCACGATCTGACCGAGCGCAGTACGAGGCCCCGGACGGATCCGGGGCCTCGGCCGTCCCTCATCCACGGGGCGACGCTGAGGCCGATGCCCGCTCCGCCCGGCATCACATCGCGCCCGTCCGCGGCGCGTGATCCGCGGAGGCGGTTCCACCGACCCAGATGAACGAGCGCAACACCGTCACATCAGGTAATCCCGCCACCTCCGCAGAGAAGATGCTTACGGCGGATCTTGCTACGCAACCGCCAAGTGCAGCACCTACCGCAGTCGCGCTCGCAACGACCAGAGCGTGCTGCAAGCTGTATCTTCCAGTCAGGTCCATAGCATTGATGGGGTCATCACCCGCAAAAGGATATGGCGGCGCGCCGCTCCAGCGACGCATCGCTCCAAAAGAGCGTCATTTTCGTCTCTTGAGTTTTCGATCTCGCAGCAGGAAGAAGATTCCGAGAGCGAGGCATAGGACTGCCCCGACCCAAAAGTACGGCCCGTATGATAAAGGTCGTGGCGTCGCTACTGGAACTAACGCTAGCAGGACGAAACTAATGATCCCGTAGATGCCGGCAATACGGTTCAAGTTCTACTCCTACTTGAATGCCCGGATGAACTCCGGGAGGATTCTTCCGGCAGGTCCAAGCAAACCGGTCACCGTTCCTGTTTCTGCTCCATCGGCAGCGTCCCTGGCCAACTGACCGCCGCGATCACCGTCAATAGCTCCAGTTGTCAGCCCCTCGACTGTTCCTCCTGCGTCCACCCGCCCGCGATGGAAGGTACCAGCGGAGACCGAACTTCACGAGCCCGTCGCCGGTGATCCGGATCCCGAACCTGTAGCCGAAGAGCAGGTACTCGAACCACGGCGACGTGCCACCGCTGACGACGGTCCGGTTCCCGTACGGGTCGAACGACACGTGTAGGCGCGTTGGCCGTCGGCGGTGAGGATCCCGACCGGATTCCCGATCCCGTCCACCAGGTACAACCCCACCTGCAGGTCCGGGCTGATCGCGTCGAGGACCTGCCCCGCGGTCGGATCGTCGAAGAAGAACGACGTCTGCGCGCTGCCGGTCTGGGACTGCAGCTGCCCGCTCATGCCGTACACGTACGTGTACGAGTCCGCACCCGGCGTGGTCTGGCTGGGCAGCTCGTTCTGATCCGCGCCGACGTGAATGTACGGCGAAGTGCTCGAAGCGACGCGGGTGAGAGAGCACCTGTGACGGCGCTCGCGATCATCCATAGCGGTCCCCACCGGCACGTTGACGGAACGATCGCCGATCACCCTTCCTCGTCATCGACCGGTGGTCGCCATTGATGACGCGCCTTTGTGAAATTCGCAATCAAGAACAGCGCCACTGACAAGGCCAACGCCACGCAGCATACAACACACTCGTCGGCCGCTTCAGTGCTTTTCACCCCGGTATGATTCTGCATATCTCGGATGGACGAGAACAAGAAGATCGTCGACATGCTGGCGATGAGCAAGGGGGCTATGTAACGGAAGGAGACTTCGACGAATTTGTTCATTGCCACAGTCCTGTACTCACAGGGCGCTCGAGGGAGACCGGCAGTCAGTCGTACTGAGAACAGTACTGTGTGACGACGTAGGAGTATCCGAAGGGCAGGTACTCGGACCACGGGGACGTGCCACCGCTGACCACGGTCCGTTTGCCCTAGGGCGTCTACTCCACCCGACGGTCTGGATCATCTCAGCGCGGAACTGGCATGAACAGGACGATGATGCCCGGCAGCGATCCGAACGCATAGCAGGTGAACATCCCCGCCTGAAGGGGAATCGCCAGAGGAGCGATCATCCAACCGAGGCCCACGGCCGCCACAACAACAAGCGCGATGAGAAGGAACTCGAGAGACTGTCGTCGGTGCACCCGGATCCTGGTGGACGCTGGACGCACGGGCCTCCGTGTACCAATCGGCAACCGGGCACCTGTCGGGACACGCGCCACGCCTCTTTGCGAGGAGGGGCGGGCCCCGCGAGCCAGCCCTCGATGGTCTGCGGAGGCGCTGCTCGGTGCCGCTTCGATCAGGATCGCCTCTCGTCAGGGGTCACGACGAGCAACCTACTCATGCGTCCGTCATTCCTCGAATTCTCTGATGGCAGTCCTGCGCTGTTGCTTGGACGATCCGTCCGATGGCGTGCCGAAGAACGTGAGGAGCCAGGATCGCCGCGGGACGCCTTTTGCATCTACCCAATCGATGAAGGGAAGCGCCTGCACGTCGACAACAGCTTCACGGGGGATAGTCCGGACTCCGGTGAATCCCACTGATCGAGCGTATCGCGAGAACAACCGTACTCGAGCGAACAGGAAAGCGCTGCCACCCCAGCCGCCGAGGATGAGCATCACAAGGGCGAGCACCACGAGTTGACGGTCCGCCACGACTGTGAACACGCCTATCGCGGCCACAAGGAATGAACAAACGCTCATTCCGTACCTCGACACTGGGTTGGGACGGAAGACAAGTGTCGGGCGCTCTGCGGACTTCAGGACTTGTTCTTCCTGCGCCAGATATTGATGGACGAACCTATGGCGGCCGCCACTGGTAACGCTTTGAGAACCCACCACTGATGGTCCAGCCCCGCTGCGAACACAAGCGCTCTCCGAGAAACTCAACGAACCCGCACCAACCTCAACCCCAGCGCAGCCGAGGTCTACAAGCCTCTCAGCGGCCGGCGTAAGGGTTGAGTCACGGTACCGCCAATCCAGCAGCCAGGATCATGACATCGGCGACGAAGACGATTACGGGATTCCTCACAACGCCACCATCACCCTTAGGAATCTTGACGTAAATACCAGACAGCGCTAGCGACCATGACGCAAAATCCCGAGACAGCAAAGAGGTCTCTCCACAATTGGTCCGCGTGTGCCTATTCCCTGATTTTGGAGTTTCAGCTTGAGCACTAGCAGCCTTCGGCTTGCGATTGGCAGCTGAGCTATGGAAATCAGCTGCGCCTCGAACTACGAATCCAAATTTCAGAGGCGATAAGCAGAACGGCCGCTAGTCCAAATCCAATGGACCCCACCGTTTGCCTAGTTATCAGCGATAAAACTGCAGCACCAATGAACGCAACCACCGCTACATACAGCGCTACGTGAAGGGTTGTACGCATCGGGCTCCTTTCAGCCACACTTCTGAAGCCAAGTGTTGTACGACACTTCCCAACCGCCTACGCCCGCAACCTCTGCAGAGGTTATACCTATTGCTGCTGGCGCCGTTACTCCCCCGACAATTGCAGCCGCGTCCGCCACGGCGACGCCCGCGAGCCCGATGGCACCGAATCCTAGGCCCAGCAGACTTGCCGTGCAGCCACTCATGGGGATGCCGGCTGCTCCGGTCGGGTCTGTCCCATTGATGGGGTCGTCGCCAGCGTAGGCGTACCGGTTGGCGTTGCTCGGGTCGAGGGGCTGGTCGAGGGTGTCTTCCTGGGTCCAGGTGCCGTAGTAGTCGTCGTACCAGCGGGCGCCGAACTTCGTCAGGCCGGTGGTGTCGTCGGTGATGCCGCCCTTGAACGTGTAGGGGTTCTCGTACACCTCCGGCGCCCCCGCTTCGCTGCCGGTGAGGGTGTAGAGCCCGTACGGGTCGTAGGAGTACGTCGCCGGCGTGATGCTGTTGGGGTCGGACGCGATCACGGCGGTCGGGTTCCCGAGCCCGTCGTACAGGTACAGGCTGTTCGATCCGCGGGAGCTCGTCAGCAGCAGCGGCTGACCCGTGACCGGGTCGGAGAACACGTGCCCGGAGCCGTAGTCCTTGGCGTACTGGGTGATCTCCGGCTGGCCCTGCGGATCGGTCCTGCCGTAGGTGATGCTGGCCGTGTCGCCACCGGCGGTGGCCTCCGACAGGAGCTCGTTCTGGTCGGACCCGCCGTAGGTGTACGTGGTCGTGGTGCCGCGGAAGTCGCTCTGTGTCATCTGCTCGGCCGCGTTGTACGTGTACGTACCCGAGTCGGTGGCGGTGCGGTTCCCCGCGCCGTCGTACGTCCACCCGGTGTTGGTGGTTTCGTTCGCGGCGTTGAACGTCTGGTGCTGCTCATCCGTGTTGTCGCCGCTGTGCACGTCGGAGAGGCGGTTACCGCGGCTGTCGTAGGTGTACGTGTTCGTCAGGTTGCCGTTGCTGCCGCCGGACTCGGCCGCGGAGAGCAGTCGACCCGCGGTGTCGTACTTGTACTTGGTCATCTGGCCGGGGTCGGTGAGGTCCTTCGTCCACTGCAGCTTCGCGTTGTCGGTGCTCGTCGCTGTGGAGCAGGAGCTGGTGTCGGTAGCGGTGTTGTAGCAGTACTGGGTGTCCTCGATGAGGTTGTTGTCGTTGTTCCCGGTGCCCGTGTAGACCTTGATCTCGCTGACGCGACCAGAGGTGTCGTAGACCTGCTGCTGGTGCACCCCCCAGGTGCTGTTGTCCGCGTTGGCGTTTAGCCAGGTGTCGGTGCGGCGTCCCTCCGGGTCGGTCTTGTAGTTGATCGCCTGCGTGCCGCCGTTGGCGGGGTAGGTGGTCTTGGTGAGCACGCCGGACGCGTCGAATGTGTTCGTGTAGGTGCCGAACGAGTCGCTCGAGGTGAGTTCGTTGCCGGCCTTGTCGTAGCTGTAGTTCTCGGCTCCGCCGCCGGCGGTGTTCACCGTCCGCAGCATGTGGTTCAGCTGGTCCCAGGTGTTGGTCTGGGTGCCGGACTGCGCAGTGACGGTGAGGAGGTTGCCGTTCCCGTCGTAGCGGTTGGTCACGGTCGGGGTGCTGTCCGAGTAGGCGGTGCTCAGGAGCCGGTCGTCGTTGTCGTACGTGTACGTCTGGGTGCGGGCGGTGCCGTTGCTGCCGGTGGCACCGTCGCTTGCGGTCGCGAGGCGACCGTACGCGTCGTAGGTGTACGTCTTCGTGCCGAGGCCGACGCCCGTGACGGGGGTGATGGTGGTGAGCTGGTTGTCGGTCGTCCCGTCCGGCTTGGTGTACCCGTACTTCGTGGTGTTCGAGCCGTTCCCGGGTGCGAGGGCGGTCGCGACCGTGCCGTTGCTGTTGTAGGTCAGGGTGGCGGTCGCCGCATCGCTGCCGCTACCGGAGCTGCTGGTCTTGATGTTGCCCTGGCCGTCGTACGTGAGGTTCTGCGTGTTCCCCGCGCCGTCCGTGACCGTGTCCGGGAGGTAGGCGGTCGCGCCGGTGTTGTGGTAGGTCGCGGAGCTCGACGAGCCGCCGGGCGACTGCGCCTGCGTCAGCGACTGCCCGCTGTTGGCGTTGTACTGGTAGTTGCTGGTGCCCGCGCCTGAGCCGGTGCC
Source organism: Curtobacterium sp. MCBD17_019 (assembly GCF_003234555.1). Lineage (NCBI taxonomy): Bacteria > Bacillati > Actinomycetota > Actinomycetes > Micrococcales > Microbacteriaceae > Curtobacterium > Curtobacterium sp. MCBD17_019. The sequence goes on from NZ_QKTT01000005.1 coordinate 74,703, forward strand.
GACCGTGGAGCTCGTCGGCGCCATGTTCGCGGAGCTGTACTGCGCGGAGCGGCTGCGGCCCGCCGCGTCAACCGCGGTCGTGACGAGGTGGTTGGTGCTGTCCACGGTGTAGGTCGTGTGCGGCACCGCGGACACCGCTTGCGTCGTGTCCGTGTCCGGACCGGCGACCAGCGTCTGCGAGCTCGACGGGTACGTCAGCCGCGTCGTCGACGTACCGGGCGAACCGGCCGAGGTGTTCTGCTGGTCGACCTCGGTGACGCGGTCGGAGCTGTCGTACGTGATCGTCGTGACCGCCCCGGTCGGCGCCGTGATCGAGGTCAGGTCCTGACCGGTGTAGCCGAAGCTGGTGACGGCGCCGTCGGCGTCGGTGTAGCTGGTGATGTTCCCGTTGCCGTCCTTGCTGTAGTGCAAGGAGCGGGTGGCGGAACCGTTGGTCTGAGTGAACGTCGTGGTGCCGTTGCTGTAGGACACGGCGGCGGTACGTGCGAGGCTCGGCCCGGCGCTGGTGACGACACCGGTGAGCGTCGCACCGTTGTAGGTCATCTTCACGGTGTTGCCGTTGCTGTCAACGACGCTCGTGGGCTGCCCGTTGAGGTTGAAGTGGTCCACCTGCGCCGACGTCCAGAACGTCAGCTGGTACTCGGTCGACTTCTTGACCAGCGTGGCCTGCAGGCCCGCGACGGAGATGTAAGTGCCGTCGCTGTTCGCCGCGAACTGCCACGTAGAGCCGTCGGCGCCGGTGTAGATGACGCCGGTGCTGCCGGCCGAGAGCGACCCGGCGCCGTCGAGTGCGTACTCCCACCGGTTCGCGTCGATGCTGACGCTGCTCGAGCTCTGCCAGCCGCGCGAGTTGTATGCCGCACCGATGCTGGTCGGCGCTTTCACGCCGGGCAGGGTCAGGGCGGTGTTGGCGATGAGGAGGTTGCCGGTGGCGACGTCGACCTGCGCGCTCGTCTGGTCGTCGATCGGGAAACTCAGGTTCGTCGCCGAAGGCCGCTTACCGGTCAAGCCCGTCTTGCTCGGCCCCGTGGGCAAGGCGTTGTACCAGCCCTGCAGCTCGATGGTGTAGTCCGTGCTGTCCCCGCTGTAGTTGCCGAGATCGATCTTGCCGTTCGACCCGACCACGACGATCACCGTGTTCGAGCGGATCGAATCACCGGTGAAGTTGATCGAGGTGGTGCCCGGCTTCGCCGCGCCGTCCGCGTACACGGTCGCGTTCCCGGTGCTGTTCGCGGCGTGGAGCGCGGTCAGCGTCAGCGCGACCGCCGTGATACCCGCACCGACCGAGGGCACCCCGGCCTGTCCCGACACCGGGATCGCCCGCGTCTCCTGCGCACCGAGCGCCGTGTTCGGGCTGACCCGCGTGTCGTAGATCGTCCCTGCGGCGGGCGTGAACACGCTCCCGCCGCCGTTCGTCGCGGTGAAGTACCCCTGCACGTCCACCGCCACGTCCACCGCGTTCACGTCATTGGCGATGGTCACCTTCCCGTCGCTGCTGAGCGCGACCTGCGCCGTCAACGACGTCGCCGTTCCCGCGGCGTACTGCAGCGACCGCTGCGGCTTGCTCGTCCCCGCCGGATAGGGCGTGATGTACCCACCAGACCCGCTCGCGATCGCGATGAAGTTCGCCACCACCGCCGACGCACCCGCCGGCACACCACCGTTGCCGGTGACCTGGATCGTCAGCGAGCTACCCGCCGCGATCTGCGCCTTCGACGCCCCGGTCCCGTTCCGCGTATCCACGATCCGCGTACCCGGAACCGGCACGAACCCGCCCGCCGCGGTGCCGTCGTCATTCGCCGTGTAGTAGCCCTGCACGTCGATCACGAGGTCCGTCACCACGTCCGATGCGACCTGGATCGTCCCGTCGTCACCGACCGCGATCGTTGCCGTGTTCGACGTCGTCCCCAACCCACCGCCATCGAAGACGAGCATCAGCGCCGACGCCGTCGAACCATCCGGCCGGCCACGCACCTCACCCTGCTGGCTCATGTTCACCGCCGTGACGTTCACCACGACCGCACCCACCCCAGACGTCGGCACACCCGCCTTGCCACCCACCTGGATCGACCGGTACCCACCCGCCGGCATCGCCGTCGAGTACCCACCCGTCCCGCTCCGCGTGTCCAAGATCCGGCCCGACGCCGCCACGAACCGACCACCAGTCCCCGTGTCCGTCGCATCCGCGTGTGCCGGAGCCGGGGGCGTCACCGCCACCAACAGCGCCGCGACCAACGCGATGAGCACCGCCAACGCTGCGCCGAACCGACCCCGAACAGACAACGACCCGAACGCACGCATGGCTGCCCCCATCGGCAGAACCCCGATCGCCGAACGCGTCCTTCAAGCCCCGCGCGTCCCAGCGAGAACATTCCGAACAGTACGGGTACATGAACGATCGTCATGACCCCCCATTCCGGGGGTCAGGGTCTACCAGCGTCGAACCAGGCGGGGCCCCGCGGTCAGCGCCGCGAACGACCGCCCGCGAGCGCGACGACCCCGACGGCAGCGGCGCCGAGCACGACGGGCACCCACTTCCGCCGGGCACTCGCGCGCCACCCGCCGTCGGTCGCGTTCGAAGCGTCATCGGGACCGTAGAGGTTGCCGTCGCTCGGGGCGCCGTGCCCGCGGAGCGCGAAGATCTCGACGGCCGGACGCGTGATCGCGTGGAACAGCGGCGGCAGCGCGAACTCGAGCGGCACGAGGGCTGCCTGCGCGAGCCCGACGTAGGTGTTCCGCTTCGGGCGCACGACGGCCCGCATGATCGCCTTGGCCACGCGCTGCGGGCTGACGACCGGCGGCATGGGGTGCGAGTTCTGGTTCGTGTAGTTCGCGCCGTGCTGGTAGATCGGGGTGTCGATCGTCGAGGGCAGCACCATCGGGAAGTGGATGTCGGTCCCGCGGAACTCGTCGCCGAGGACGTCCGCCAGGCCGAGCGCCGCGTGCTTGCTCGTCACGTACGCCGACTGGTAGGGCGCGGACAGGAGCGACTGGATCGACCCGACGAGCACGTAGGTCCCCCGTCCGCGCTCCTTGAAGTGCGGGAGCACCGCCCGGATCCCGTTGACGTGCCCGAACAGGTTCGTCTCGACCACCCGGCGGAACGCGTCGTCCGGCACCTGCTCGAACAGGCCGTACGCGAACAGCGCGGCGTTCCCGACGAACACGTCGATCTGCCCGAACCGGGCGATGGTCGCCGCGACGAGCGCCCGGACCTGCTCGGCGTCGGACACGTCGGTGGGCACGGCGAGCGCCTCGGCTCCGCGGGCCCGGCACTCCTCGGCCGCGGCCTCCAGGCTCTCGCGTCCCCGGGCGGCGAGCACGACGTGTGCGCCGGCCTCGGCGAAGGCGTGGGCGGTCGCGCGGCCGATGCCGCTCGACGCCCCGGTGATCACGACGACCTGTCCCCGGAACCTGGATGTCATGCCGCACGTCTACGCGAGCCGGCTGGGGTCGCCTGAGCGCCCGGGGGACAACGCGGCCTCAGGCGTGATCGGCCAGGAACGTGTCGAGCTCCTCCGGTGTCGGGTAGGACGACTGCGCGCCGAGCCGGGTGGCGGCGAACGCGCCGACCACGACCGCGAACCGAGCAGCGGTCACGAGGTCGTCTCCGGCCGCCAGCCGCATCGCCAGTGCGCCGGTGAACGCGTCGCCACAGCCCGTCGTGTCGACGGGGTCGACGCGGACGGACGGCACGCGGACGGGTTCCGCGCCGCGGTCGAGCACGACGCACCCGGCACTCCCGGTGGTCACGACTGCGCGGTCGACCCCGCGATCGGCCAGGAGGCCCGCGAGCCGCCCGACGTCCGCCGCGGCGCCTCCCGCCGGCGCCACGAGCTGCGCGGCCTCGTGCTCGTTGACGAGCAGCACGTCGGTCAGCGCGAGGAGTTCCTCGGGCACGGGCCCGAACGGCGACAGGTTCGTCACGACCGTGGTCCCAGCGGCGTGGGCACGGCGGGCGGCCGCGAGTACGACCTCCATGTCGACCTCGAGGCAGAGTCCGAGCACGGCCGCGCCCGCGAACGCCCCGTGGGCGGCGTCGACGTCGGCGGCGGACAGCCGCCCGTTCGCCCCGGGCGAGACGACGATGGTGTTCTCGCCGGCGGCGTCCACGGTGATGACCGCGGTGCCGGTCGCGCTGCCCTCGAGCACGCGCACACCGGCGACGTCCACGCCGGCGTCGGCCACGGCACCGCGCAGGAGCTGGCCGTTCGCGTCGTCGCCCACGGCGCCGACGAGGGCGACGTCGCCGCCGAGCCGACCGGCCGCGACGGCCTGGTTGGCGCTCTTGCCGCCGGGCAGGATCCGCAGGTCCTCGCCGTGGAGGGTCTCGCCCGCGCGGGGGAACCGCGCGGTCCGGACGACCAGGTCCGCGTTGAGCGAGCCGACCACGACGACGCGGCCGCGGGCCTCCAGGACGTCCCGATCCGGAGCAGCGGTGCCGACCGTGTCCGCCCCGTCGGCCGGGAGGCCCGTCACGCGTCCATCCCGTCGGCGACGCCGACCGGGTCCGCGGCCCCCACGCCGCCCTCGCCGATCCGCTCGAGTGCGTCGACGACGAGGTCCCAGAACCGGTCGCGGTCGAGCTCGAGCGCGGCGGAGGTCCGGCAGTCCTCGGGCGCCGGCGCTCGCAGGTCGGCGACGGTCATGCCGGTGGTCAGGGTGCCGGTGGTCTCGACGGCGATGGGCATCCGCACGGCCCGGACGATCGTCGGGTCGATGACGTGCGCGACCGCGCAGGGGTCGTGCACGGGTGGGGCGTCGAACCCCTGCACGTCGCGGTACGCGTCGGCGAAGAACCCCATGAGCTCGTCGACGAACCGAGCCGGCCCGGTGCCGAGTGCCGCGATGCGCGCGACGACGTCGGGGGTCGCGAGCGCCTGGTGGGTGAGGTCGAGCCCGACCATGACGACGTCCCAGCCCGCCGTGAACACGATCTGCGCGGCCTCGGGGTCGATCGCGATGTTGAACTCGGCGACGGGGGTCATGTTGCCGACGTGGACGCCGCCGCCCATGAGGACGACCCGCTGGACCCGCTCGACGATCCGCGGCTCCTTGCGGACGGCGAGCGCGATGTTCGTCAGACCACCGACCGGCACGAGCGTGATCGTGCCCGGCTCGTGCGCCATGACGGTGTCGATGATGAGATCGACGGCGTGCCGGGGGTCGAGCTCGATCGACGGTTCGGGGAGGACGGGCCCGTCGAGCCCGGACTCCCCGTGGATGTCCGCGGCGTGCTCGATGGTCCGGACGAGCGGCCGGTCCGCGCCCGCCGCGAACGGCACGTCGGTGATCCCGGCGATCCGCGCGACGGCGAGCGCGTTCCGCGTCACCTTGGCGAGCGTCTGGTTGCCGACGACGGTGGTCACGGCGAGCAGCTCGATCTCGGGGCTGCCGTGGGCGAGCAGGATCGCCACGGCGTCGTCGTGGCCCGGGTCGCAGTCGAGGATGATCTTCTGGGGCATGGCCGTCCTCAGTCCAGCTGCTTGTCGAAGCAGATCGAGAACGGCATCGTGCGCGCGTACGGACCCCAGTAGATCGGGATCCGACGCCAGCCGGTCTTGTCGTACAGGGCGACGGCCTCGGGCTGCTTGTCACCGGTCTGCAGGACGAGCCGGTGTGCGCCGACCTCGCGTCCGACGGCCTCCGACTCGGCCAGGAGGGCCGTGGCGGCACCCTGCCCGCGCGCCGCCGCGAGCACGATCAAGCGCTTGAGCTCGAGCTCGTCCCCGAGCCACCGCACCGCGATGTGCCCGACGGCCTCGCCGCGCTCGTCGACCGCGAGGATCGCCGCGACGACCGTCTCTGGGTCGACGTGGAGGGCACGCTCCCGCTCGGCGGCGCGCGCCGGGTCCTCGGTGCCGTCACCGACCCCGTACCGGGCGTGCATGTCGTCGTCCATGGCGGCGCGGAGCGCGACGGCCCGCGGGTCCTCCCACGCGACGCGTTCGATGGTGATCACGACGGACCATCCTCGCAGGTGCGGGCGGCCCTCCCGACCCGCACGCCGCTCACTGCCGGTCGGTCAGGTCCTCGTCGACGACGTCGACCTCCTCGTGCCCGACGGTCTCGGTGATCGACCGCTGCTCGGTCACCACGTCCGTGACCACGCGCACGCGCTCCACGGGGACGACGCGGGTGACGACCTCCACCTGCTCCTCGTGCAACACCAGCTCGATCGCGTCGGCGGAGCCGATCGGGAGGACCGTGCCCGGGTCGACGACGTCGATCCCGTCGAGCGGCTCCTCCTCCACACGGAGTTCCTCACGCCGCACGGTGACGGTGACGGTCCGCTCCTCGGACACGATCACCTTCCGGATCCGCACGCGGCGCACCGGCACGGCATCCGTGCGCACGACGAGTCGCTCCTCCGACCGGGTCACGGCGACGTCGTCAGCGCCCGGGTCGAGGATGCGGTCCGCACGTCCCGCGAGGGAGGTCGCGTCGATGGAGTCCTGGTCGTCCGGGTACGGCGTTGCGTCGACATCGGTCACGTCGTCACGCTCCCAGCTGTCCGATGGGGCTGTCGTCGATCCCGGCGAGGATCGCGGCCGGGTCGTCGAACACGGCCACGGCCCCGGCCTCACGGAGCTCCGCCTCGGAGATGCCGCCGGACAGCACGCCGATCGCGGCGACGCCGGCCCGGCCCGCGGCGATGACGTCCCACTTGGAGTCACCGACCATGATGGCGTGGTCGGGATCGGCCCCGGAGCGCTCGAGCGCGAGCTGGATGATCCCGGGGTCCGGCTTCGCCTGCTCGACGTCACCGCCGCTCGTCACGACCTCGATCGTGTCCTCGATCTGCAGGAGCTCGCGGAGGATGGCGAGCTCGGCCTCGGGCGCGCTCGTCGCGAGGACGACCTTGTGCCCGCGGCGGGCGACCTCCTCGAGCAGATCGTGCACGCCGGGCAGGATGTGGAGCTCCTGGAAGTGCTCCCGGTAGTACGCCGTGTGGAACTCCTTCGCCTGCTTCGCGACGTCCGAGTCCGCGGAGCCCACGAGCTCTTCGAGGAGGCTCGACGAGTCCATGCCGATGCAGCGGTGGATGCGCCAGGCGTCGACGGGCTGCCCCGCGGCGTGGAAGGCACGCCACCAGGCGTCCACGTGGGGGTAGTTCGAGTCGGCGAGCGTGCCGTCGATGTCGAAGAGGACGGCGGTCGTGGGGTCGTCGGTCATGCTCCGAGCCAACTCCTCGACCGTCGTCCCCGTCGTCAGTGTCCTCAGGCTCGTCGTCCCCCGGTCAGAGTTCGACCGACTCGCCGACCGGGAGGATCGACATCGGCACGCCGCCGAGGCCGTCCGCACCGAGGAACTGCACGGTCGACTGCTGCCCGGGCTCGCTGAGGAGCAGCTCGTGGATCTGGATGGCGCGCTCGGGACGGACCTCGCGGACGTAGTCGACGGCCTCCTGCATGTGCGACCACGGGCCGCTCGTCGGCATGAGCAGCGTCGGCACGGCGACCCCGGGCACGAGGTAGGCGTCGCCCGGGTGGAAGACGATGCCGTCGACGAGGTACCCGACGTTCGGGATCGTCGGGATGTCCGGGTGGATGACGGCGTGGGTCTCGCCGAACACCCGCACCTCGACGGTGCCCACGGTGAACGTGTCGCCCGCGCCGACCGTCACGACCCGGCCGTCGTGGTCGCCGCCGATCTGGTCCGCGACACCCTCGGGCACGTAGGCGCGGAGCTCCGGGGCGGCGTCGAGTCCGGCACGGAGGGCGTCGGTGTCGAGGTGGTCGAAGTGCTCGTGCGTGACGAGCACCGCCGTCGCGCCGCGCACGAGCTCGGCGGACTCGGGCGTGAACGTCCCGGGATCGATGACGATCGTCACGTCGTCCTGCTCGAGCACGACGGTCGCGTGGTTGTACTTCGTGAGCCGCATGGGTCCTCCTGGTCGTTGGCGTCGGTCAAGTGTACAACCAGGTTGTACACCTTCCTCCCGCGAGATCGCAGTCGTCGCCGTTCTGGCAACCGTCCAAGCGGCGACGACTGCGATCTCGCAGAGGGGAGGCGGACGGGGCCGCCGGGTCAGCCGTCGGTGTGCTGCGCGATGCGGGCGAGGAGTTCGGGCATCCGCTCGAGCGCAGCCCGCTCGTCCGGGTCGAGCTCGGCGTCGATCGCCCGCGCCATCCACGACGTCCGTGCCCGACGGTCCGCGGTGAGCGCGAGCCGTCCGGCTTCCGTGATGCCGATGACCGACGCACGCGCATCGGTCGCGCTGGCGGTGCGCACGACGTGACCCAGGGCCTCCAGTTCGATGACGGTACGGCTCTGGCCCTGGTGGCGGACGCCGCGGCGCCGCGCCAGGTCGGCCGTCGTCATCGGACCCTCACGGTCGAGGTGACCGAGGGTGGCCGCGTGGGCCGGCGAGAGCGTGTCGGCGCGACCCCGACCGATGCGGACAAGGGTCCCGATCGCCGCCCGGAGGCGCTCCGCGAGCTCCTCGGTGCGGTCGTCGGTCCGGTCCATGGGTCCGACGGTACTGCGCCCGACGACCACGGCGCGACGAGGGTGCACGACCCGCCGCCACCGCAACGACGAGGGTGCACGACCCGCCGCACGCCATGAGCGGCAGCGGCGCGTCGTGCACCCTCGCGGAGCGGACCGGCCTCAGTCGACGTCCGACACCGCGCTCGACACGGCGGTCGGCGCGTCGTACTCCTGGTCCGGGATCTGCTTGAGGGCGTTGAGCACGTCGTCGTCGGCGCCCTCCTTCTCGGCCGTCGAGACGATGGTGTCCTTCGAGGCGGGGTAGTCGATCCCGCTCAGGAACTTCTGGATCTGGATCGGGTTCGGCGTTGCCATGGGGTTCTCCTCGTCGTTCGTTCCACCGGATGGTCGGACGACCACCCGTTCGTCACCCGGGAGGGACCGGGTGCGGCTCAGGGCTCCCGTCGTCCGACACCGAGCGCCTGCTCGGCGTCGATCGGAGGGAGGAGGACGTCCGGCGCGTCGACCGACCGGTCCGTCACGGTCGTCGGGGACTCGAGGTGCACGGCGCCCGACGGCACGATGCCGACGCCGCCCGCGCGCTCCATCACGCGCCACTGCGCGACGACGTCCTCGCCCGCGTGGCCCGTCGGGAGTTCCCGCCAGAAGTCGAAGCCGCCCGCGTCGAGGAGCACCGCGCGGTCGTACAGCACGCACGCACCCACCCACGCGACCCGGTAGGGCACCCATCCGCCGTGCGGGACGTCGAGGTCCGCGGCGATGTGGGCGAGGTTCGCGGCGTTGTGGAGCTGCCAGCGATCGTGGCCGGGCGTGCCGCGCCGGATGACCTCCGGCACGACCGGCCCGTCCCACCGCTCGAACGTCGTCTGCTGGTGCGGTCGCCGGTCGTCGAGGTACGACAGCCCCTGCACCGCGGACCCGACGAACCCGCAGCCGAGCTGCCGGATCGCGTCCAGCATGCGGGCGATCGAGTCGCGCTCGAGCCACACGTCGTCGTCGAGGAACAGCACGTACGGCGCGGTCGCGTGCTCGAGCAGGAACTGCCGGTGCTCGGCGAGCCCGTGCCGCTCGGGGTGCCGCAGGACGAGCGGCTGGCGGCCCTGGGCCTCCAGGACGCGGAGCATCGCCTGCACGCTCGGGTCGGCGAGCGGCGCACCGTCGACCGACTGGTCGCTGAGGACGAGCCGGAACGTCGGCTCGTCCTGCCCGGCGAGCCCGGCGAGCGTCGTGGCGAGCTCGGTGACCCGTCCGGCGGTCGGCACGAGCACGTCGACCACGGGCTCCGGTGCCGGCCGGGAGGCCCGTCCCCACTCGCCCGACCAGCGTGCGGCCGTCACGGGGTCGCCTCCGTCGCCGTGGTGGCGTCGTCCGCGTCGGTGACCGTCTCGGCCGCGGCGCGCTCGGCGGCCGCTCGCGCGGACTCGCGGATGCGGCGGACGACGTCGGTCGTCGAGTGCTCGGCGACGTAGTCGACCATGACGACCTCGCCACCGTAGGCACGGACGACCTCGGTCTCGGTGAGCATCTCGGGCGAGTAGTCGCCGCCCTTGACGTAGACGTCGGGCTGCAAGCGCTCGATGAGCGGCACGGGGGTGTCGGTCGGGAACACGGTGACCAGGTCGACCGACGCGAGGGCCGCGAGGACGCCCGCACGGTCCTCCGCCGTGTTGATCGGCCGCTCCGGCCCCTTGAGCCGGCGGACCGAGTCGTCGTCGTTCACCGCGACGACGAGCAGGTCGCCGAGCTCACGGGCCTGCCGCAGGTACGAGGTGTGACCGCGGTGCACGACGTCGAAGCAGCCGTTCGTGAACACGACGCGGCGGCCCGCGGCCCGGGCGGCGGCGACGGCGTCGGCCAGGTCGTCGTGGTCGACGATCGTGTCGGCCGGGGCGGAGACCGAGGCGACCAGGGCCTCGGCGGTGCAGATCGAGGTGCCGGCCTCGCGGACGACGACGTCGGCGGCGGCCTGGGCGAACCGGGCGGCGTCGGCGAGGGGCGTCCCCGTGGCGAGCGCGACGGACACGGCCGCACAGAACGTGTCGCCGGCGCCGGACGCCTGCTGCTCGGACGCCGGCGTCGCGCGGGTGCGGACCGGGGTGGTGTCAGCGGCGGTGTCGCCGGGCAACAGCACGGTGCCGTCCTTGTCGAGCGTGACGATGGCGTTCCGGGCACCGCTCACGGCGAGGACGGCGTCGCGGAGGCCCTCGACGACCGCGGGGCGTGCGGACCCCTGCCCGAGGGAACGGCCGAGGAGCTGCTCGGCCTCGCCACAGTTCGGCGTCACGAGGTCGGGGTGCAGGTCGTGCCAGCGGCCGAGGTCGTGCGCGTCGACGACCACGGCGGCCGGACGGTCGCGCAGCACCGCGGGGACCACGGCCTCCGGGGTCGTCCCGAGCCCGTAGTCGCACACCACGACCGCGTCGGCACCGCGGATGCCGGCGGTCACGGCCCGGGCGAGGGCGATCGTGTCCTGCTCGGTCGGGGGATCGGCGATCTCGTCGACGCGGACGAGGATCCGGTCGCCGCCGACGACCCGGGCCTTCGAGGTCGTGACGCCATGCGAGACGGGCACCAGACCGGACACGTCGACACCGTCGGCCGCCAGCCGGGCGCGGAGGATCCTCCCGGCCTCGTCGTCGCCGATCAGGCCGACCATGCGGACCTCCGCGCCGAGCGCCCGCGCGTTCACGGCGGTGTTCGCGGCACCACCGGGCACGTCGATGACCTCGGTGACGCGCACGACGGGGGCCGGGGCCTCCCGGCTCACCCGCTCGGCCTCACCGACGCTCCAGCGGTCGAGGATGACGTCCCCGACCACGACGACGAGCGGTCGCCGGTCCCGGGTGCGGTCCACGACCTCCCGGACGACGCGGAGGTCCCCACTCACCGGTCGCTCCGGCGCGGCGCCGATTCGAGGTGCACGACCGTGGTCGTCGTCATCTCGTCGAGCAGGTGCGGGCCGTACCCGAAGCCGGCACCCGACGCACCGCGCGGCTGGGCGCTGCCGCCCGGAGCGCCTCCGAACACGGCGTTCACCTTGACGGTGCCGACCGGGAGCTCGTCGCCGGCGCGGAGCGCGTGCTCCATGTCGTTCGTCAGGACCGTCGCGGCGAGGCCGTAGCGGTCGTCGGCGGCGAGGCGCAGTGCCTCGTCGAAGTCGTCAACGACCTGCACGGGCGCGATCGGGCCGAAGGTCTCCTCGTGCATGACGAGCATGTCGGGCGTGCAGTCGACGAGCACCGTCGCGGGGTAGAACGTGCCGGCGCCGTCGGGGATGCTGCCGCCGGTGAGGACCCGGGCGCCCTTGGCGACCGCGTCGTCGACGTGCGACTGGACCACGTTGCGCATCCGCTTGTCGACCAGGGGGCCGTAGCCGTCGGCGTCAGCGGCGGTCTTCGCCTCGGCCTCGGCGACGAGCGCGGTGACGAACGCGTCCGCGACCTCGCGGAGGACGTACACGCGCTCGACGCTCGTGCAGATCTGGCCGGTGTTGGCGAACGCGCCGAGCGCGGCCTGACCGGCGGCCCACGCCGGGTCGACGTCGTCGTCGACCACGAGCGCGTCGTTCCCGCCGTTCTCGCGGATGACGTGGGCACGGGTGCGCAGGGCCATCTCGGCGAGGACGTCACCCGTCGCGGTCGAGCCGACGTGCGCGTAGACGTCGATGCCGGGCTCGGCGAGCAGCGCCTCCCCCGTCGCCGCGTCACCCGTGATGCCGACGAGGACGCCCTCGGGCAGCGCCTCGGCCAGGATCTCGTTGAGGAGGGCCGCCGTGGCCGGGCAGCGCTCGCTCCCCTTGTGCACGACGGTGTCACCGGAGACGATCGCGGCACCGAGGATCCCGCACGCGACGGCGACCGGGTCGTTCCAGGGCGTCAGCGCGAGGACCACGCCGCGGGGGTGCGGCTTGGCGGTGTCCGTCGCGCCGAACGAGCCCCGCAGGACCTCGCCACGGTGCAGCGGGCCGAGCTCCGCGTACTGGATCAGCGTGTCGATGCCGGCCTGGACACCGCCGAGGGCGTCACCGGGGACCTTGCCGGTCTCGCGGGTGTTGAGCGCCGCGAGTTCCTCGGCACGCTCCTGCAGGTGCAGCGCTGCGGCCTTGAGGACCGCCCCACGCTGCCCCGGCGCCGTGCGGGACCAGGTCGCGAACGCCGTCCGCGCCCGCACGACCGCCTGCTCGATCTCCGCCGGGCTCGCGACCTCGACCCGGGAGGCGGTGCTGCCGTCGCGCGGGTTGGTCACCTCGATCACGCGGGGCGCGAGGCTGTCCTCGACGGTGGGCTCGGAGGGGGCGATCGCGGTGTCCAGGGCCAAGGGTGCTCCTCTGTCAGGGGGACGACCGGCCGAGGGCACGGTCATGGGCGTTCCGTCATCGTCGACGCGCGCGGGCATCGGTCCGCACGTACCCACACTGCTCCTCCGTCCCGGGACTGTCCGCCATCGCGGCCTCCCTTCGGCTCGCCTGTCCCCCGACCACGGCCCGCCCTGGAGTCCGCATCCGGCGGGTGCGCGGGCGAGGAGTACGGTGGACGGGCGTTCGCGTGAGGTGTGCCGGGAAGACTGGTCGGCGATCCGTCGACCGACCCTCCCGAGGAGATCCCATGTCACTCGCCCCACGAGCCGAGCGCTGCCCGTGAGCGCGGACGACGCGTTCACCCTGGCGGTCGGGCTCGCCGGGCTCGCCGCGGTCGCGGCCGTCGTCTCGAGTCGCCTCAGCACGCTCATCCGCGTCCCGTCGCCCGCGCTGTTCCTCATCGCCGCGGTCGCGGCGTCGTCCTTCTTCCCCGTGCTCGAGACCGTTCCGCGCGTGCTCGACGAACACGTCGTCAGCGTCGCGCTGGTCTTCATCCTCTTCGACGGCGGCATGCACATCGGCTGGTCCCGGTTCCGGAACTCGCTCGGCCCCATCACCTGGCTCGGGGTCGCGGGGACCGCCGTGACCGCGGCGGGGGTCGCGCTCGCTGGACACCTCCTGCTCGAGCTCCCGTGGCAGCAGTCGTTGCTGCTCGGGGCCGCACTCGCCCCCACCGATCCCGCGGTCGTGTTCTCCGTGCTCGGCAAGCGCGAGATCTCGGGCCGCTCCGGCACGATCCTCGAGGGTGAGTCCGGCGCGAACGACCCGGTCGGCATCGCGTTGATGGTCAGCCTGCTCGCCGCGACCGGTGCCGGCCTCGACGCGGTGACCCAGGGCCTCCTGACGTTCGTGCTGCAACTCCTGATCGGCACGGCCGTGGGCGTCCTCGGCGGCCTGACGCTCCGGTGGGCCCTGCAGCGCCTCGCGTTGCCGAACGAGGCGCTGCACTCGATCTGGACACTCGCATTCGCGGTCGTGCTCTACGCGGTGGGCACGCTCCTGCACGGGTCCGGGTTCCTCGCCGTGTTCCTCGCCGGCATCCTGATCGGCGACGTCCGCGCGCCGTTCAAGCGCGAGATAGACCGGTTCAGCTCGGGGTTCTCGAACCTGGCGGAGATCGTCGTGTTCACCCTGCTCGGCCTGAGCACCGACGTGGCCGCGGTCGTCCGACCCGATGTCCTCCTGCCGGGGCTCCTCATCGCGGCCCTGTTGATCCTCGTCGTCCGGCCGCTGTTCGTCGGTGCGCTGACCCTCCCCCTGCGCCTGCGGTGGGGTGAGCGCGCATTCGTGCTGTGGGCGGGACTCAAGGGGGCCGTGCCGATCCTGCTCGGACTCTCGATCCTCGCCTCGGGCGTGGCACACGCGGACCGGCTGTTCGGCATCATCTTCGTCGTGGTGGTGTGCTCGGTGGTGCTGCAGGGCGGTCTCGTCCCGTTCTTCGCCCGGCGCTTCTACATCCCGATGCGGGTGCGCGAGCCGGAGCCCTTCGCGGTCGGCATGCGTCTGACGGCGGAACCGGAGGGACTGCACCGCCATGTCGTCCAGCACGGGTCCGAGGCGGACGGTCGCCGCGTCGACGAGCTCCTCGACGGCGAGGACGGCTGGATCAGCGTCGTGCGTCGGCAGGGTCGGCTCATCCGGCTGCGGCGGGACACCGTCCTGCACGAGGGTGACGAGGTCCTCGCCCTCGCGGACGACGAGGGCGGTCTGGATCGGCTGTTCGACGCGCCCTGAGCGGGAGACCACCCGCGCACGGTGCGGCCGCGCGCCCGTGAGTCCGGTCAGCGCTGCGCGCCGGCCGCGGGCGCCAGCGCATCGAGGGCAGCGGTCTGCTCGGCCGTGAGCTCCACCGCGCCCGCCGCCAGGTTCTCCGCGAGGTGGTCGGCGTTCGCTGTTCCGGGGATCAGCAGCGTGTTCGGCGCGTGCCCGAGCAGCCAGGCCAGGCCGACCTGCGCCGGGGAGGCCCCCAGCTCGGCCGCGATCCGCTGCACCGCGGGTTCGTCCGTCACCTTCGGCAGACCGGGGAAACCCCTGCCGAGCGGGAAGAACGGCACCCAGGCGATGTCCTCGGCGACGCAGAGTGTGAGCATCGCCTCGAACTCGCGGGCGACGAGGGAGTACGCGTTCTGCACGCAGACCACGCCGACCGGGAGCGCCCGCCGGAGGCTCTCGATCCGCACCGCGCTGAGCCCGATCCCGCCGATCAGCCCCTCGTCGCGCATCGCGGTCATCTCGGCCAGCTGGTCGTCGAGGTCAACGAGGTCCTCGTCCGGCACGGTGAGACCGGGGCCGATCTCGGGGCGGCGGAGGTTGACGACGTCGAGTCGATCGCGTCCGAGCGTGCGGAGGTTCGCCTCGACCTGTGCACGGAGTTCCTCCGGTCGCTGCGCCAGCACGAGCGGGATCGGCGCGTCGACGCGGACCGCTCCCACCTTGCTGACGACCGCCACGGCGTCCGAGGACCCGATCGCCCGACGGATGACGTCGTTCGCGACCCCGTCGCCGTAGAACTCGGCAGTGTCGATGTGGTCCACCCCGAGCTCGACGGCGTGACGGAGGAACGCTGCCCCGGCCTCCCGGTCGTCGTCGAACCGTTCGAGCGCCATCGCGCCGTACCCGATGCGAGCGATCGCGCGCCCGGCGAGCGTCGCCGTCCCTCCGGGGATCGTCGTGTGGTCTGCCATCATGGCTCCTGTCGTCGTCGGAAACGGAGGACCCTCCGCTCTCCGCGACGCTACCACTGGTCCGGAGGTACCTCCGCTTTGTCGTCCGCTCCCCCGCCCGCTCCCCCGCCCGCGCGTCGTCCGCGCGCCGATGCCGCGCGCAACCGCGCCAGGATCGTCGAGGTCGCACGCGCGTCCTTCACCGACACCGGCCAGGACGCGTCGCTCGAGGGGATCGCGCGCGCCGCCGGCGTCGGGATCGGCACGCTCTACCGCCACTTCCCGACCCGCGAGGACCTGGTCGCCGCGGTCTACGACACCGAGCTCACATCGGTCCTCGCCACCGTCGAGCCACTCCTCGCCCGCCACACGCCCGACGTCGCCCTGCGGACCTTCATGGACCGGTACGCCGCGTTCGTCGTCACGAAGCGCGGGATGGCCGAGACCCTCCGTGCCGGGGCCTTCCGCGATGCCGTCGGGAGCGCCCGGACCCGCGAGCGCGTCAACGCCGCGATCGCCACGATCCTCGCCGCGGGGGCGGCCCTCGGCGTCCTGCGCCCGGCGGTCCCCGCCGACGACGTCACCGCCGCGCTGGTCGGGGTGTTCCTCGCGACCGCGGGCGTGGAGGACCAGGAGCAGGTCGGGCGGTTGCTCGACCTGCTCGTGTCGGGCCTCCGGCCCTGACCGCGCGGCGCCACTTCGAACCGGCCCCGTCCGTTCGAACCGCGGAACACGGGTGTTCGACCGGCATCGGGCGGTTCGATCAGGAAGCGGCGCCCGCCGGCGACGTGACCGCGGCGCGCGGAACGCCACCCAGCGCCTCCCGGTAGACAGGAGGACGCACCCGCGCGCCGTTCGGCGTGCCGCACCACGAGGAGGCCCGGTGTTCCCGATCGGTCAAGCACAGCCCGCGTTCGAGGACGTCCGCGAGATCGCGGTCCTGCGCGGCGGCGGACTCGGGGACCTGCTGTTCGCCATGCCGGCGATCGACGCGCTCGCCGCCGCGTACCCGGAGGCCCGCATCACCCTCCTCGGCACGCCCATGGCCGCCGCGCTGCTCGCCGACCGGCCCTCGTCGATCGACGCCGTCGAGGTGCTCCCCGTGGCGCCGGGTGTCCGCGAGGTCGCCGGGCAGGAGTCCGACCCCGCCGAGGTCGACGCGTTCACCGCCCGACTGCACGGGCGCTTCGACCTCGCCGTCCAGGTGCACGGCGGCGGCCGGAACTCCAATCCGTTCCTGCTGCGCCTCGGCGCACGACACACCGTCGGCACCGCGACCGAGGACGCCGAGGTCCTCGAGCGCTGGGTCCGCTACGTCTACTACCAGCACGAGGTGCTCCGGGCGCTCGAGGTCGCCGGGCTCGCCGGTGCCGCACCCGTCGTGCTCGATCCCGTCGTCCACGTGTCCGACGACGAGCGCGCGGCCGCCGTCGCCCGGATCGAGGACGCGATCGGCGCACCGCTCGCCGGGCGCCGGGTCGTCGCGGTCCACCCCGGCGCGACGGACCCCCGGCGCCGTTGGCCCGAGGAACGCTTCGCCGCGGTGGCGGCCGCCCGCATGGCCCAGGGCGACGTCGTCATCGTCGTCGGCGACGAGTCGGACCGGGAGGCCGCGATCACCATCGCGCGCTCGGCCACCGACATCGCGGGTCCGGACAGCCCCGGGCAGATCGTCGACCTCGCGGGGGTGCTCGGCCTCGGGGAGCTCCCGGGGACACTCGCGATCGCGGACGTCATGGTCGCCGACGACTCGGGGCCGCGGCACCTCGCGGTCGCGGTCGGCACCCGCACGGTCGGGATCTTCTGGTTCGGCAACGTCGTCAACGCGGCGCCGTTCGACCGGGGGCGCCACCGGGTCGAGATGAGCTTCACGACGCACTGCCCCGTGTGCGGCGTCGACGTCACCCAGGTCGGCTGGACCGCGGAGCGCTGCGAGCACGACCCGTCGTTCGTGGCCGAGGTCGGGGTCGAGGTGGTGCTCGCCGACGTCGCGGACCTGCTGGCGACCGCACCCGATCACGCGGCGGCCGTCAGCGCCGCGGCGCGAGCAACCAGGGGCGGATGAGCCGCGTCACGAACGGCAGCACCCAGAACGTCATGACCGGCGTGAGGACGAGCGTCGTCAGCAGGACCTTCGGCACGGTCGGGAACGTCGGCCAGAACGGCACGAACGCGGTCACGAGCAGCGTGAACACGAGGTTCACCGGGAAGAACCCGAGCCAGATCGACACCGCCTGCTTCCACCGGGGCGGTGCGCTGTCCGACGGCGCACCGCGCGGCACGTCGAACCACCCCTCGATCCCCGTGCGCTTCTCCACCCGGGACTCCACGACGAGGTCCCGGCCCTCGTCGAGCCACCGGAGGCGGTCGTCCGAGTTCTCCCACGTGGCCAGCGTCGTGTGGTCGGCGAACCGGTAGAGCATGTGCCACTCGCGCGAGGTCGCGTGCGAGCGGACCCATCCCGACCCGAGGAACCCCGGGTAGCGGTTCGCGAGGTTCACGCCCGACTGGACCCAGCGGGTGACCTCGGGGATGCGGGCGGGTTCGACGAGGCGGGTGATGGACACGGTGACGGGGAGGCCGATGGTCGCTTGTGGCGTGATGGCGTCCCCAGGCTCGGCTGGAGTCATGACGACGATCATTCCGCGCCCGTGTTTCCCGCACGTGACGTCGACCAGGCACCGCGCCGTCAGTGCACGCGCTCGACCTCCGCGCGGAAGAACGCCTCGGCACGAGCGCGACGATCCCCGTCGAGATCGCAGAACACGCCGCTCACCTCGGAAGGTGAACGGCGTGTTCTGCGATCTCGGCGGAACCGGAGGCCGAGGCCGGAGGCCGGAGGCCGGGCCGGGGGCCTACGGCCAGCTGGGCTCCTCGGCCGGC
The DNA here is from genome assembly GCF_003234555.1 of Curtobacterium sp. MCBD17_019. Taxonomy (NCBI): domain Bacteria; kingdom Bacillati; phylum Actinomycetota; class Actinomycetes; order Micrococcales; family Microbacteriaceae; genus Curtobacterium; species Curtobacterium sp. MCBD17_019. The sequence goes on from NZ_QKTT01000005.1 coordinate 93,060, forward strand.
ATGATCGCGAGCTCGCGGATCTCGCACCCGGCGGGCTGGCTCAGGGCGAAGATGATCGCGTTCGCGACGTACTCCGGCTCGATGAGCTTGGCGTCCGGCCCCGGCTTGTACTGCTCGGTGCGGCCCTCGAAGAACGCGGTGCGCATGCCCGCGGGGATGATGTTCGTCACGCCGACGACGCCCCGGGTCTCGGCCGCGAGCGCCTGGGAGAACCCGCGGACGCCGAACTTCGACGCGGAGTACGCGGTGCCGTCGCCGACGCCCTTGAGCGCCAGCGAGGACGAGATGATGACGACGCGGCCGTTCGAGGCCTCGAGCGCGGGCAGGGCAGCCCGCACGGTCGCGGCGGTGCCGAGCAGGTTGACGCCGACGATGCGCTCCCAGTCGCCGGACGAGATGCCGCCGATCGGGGCCGGCTTGTCGATGCCCGCGGCGGTGACGACGGCGTCGAGGCCACCGTGACGCTCGGCGGCGTCACGCACGGCCTGCTCGGTGGCGGCGGTGTCGGTGACGTCGACGGCCACGCTGTCCCACTCGCTCGGGACCGCGTCGGTCTTCAGGTCGAGCACGATCGGGGTGCCGCCCGCCTCGGCGACGGCGGCGGCGACGGCGGCACCGAGGCCGCTCGCACCGCCGGTGACGAGCACGCGGCCGATGGGCGTGGTGGGGATGGGCATGGGTGTTCCTTTCGGTTCTGCGGTCGGACGGGAGGCGCGACGGCGGACGGCTGCCGCGCCTCCCGGCCGGACGTGGTCGGGATGGTGCGCGCTCGCGCTACCCGACGCGTTCGAGGGCGGCGGCGAGCCGCGTGGTCGAGCGTCCCGGGTGGAACGGCACGGTGACGACGCGACCACCCCACTCGGCGAGGGTCCGGGACTCCGGGAGCTCGTCGGCGGAGTAGTCACCGCCCTTCGCCCAGACGTCGGGCTGGAAGCGGCGGAGGGCCTCGTCGGGCGTCGACTCGTCGAACACGATGACGGCGTCGACGCAGTCGAGCGCGAGGAGGAGCTCGACGCGGTCCTCCTGCGTCATGATCGGCCGGTCGGGGCCCTTGAGCCCGCGGACGGAGCTGTCCGAGTTGAGGCAGACCACGAGGCAGTCGCCCAGCGCTCGGGCGGCCGACAGGGTGCGGGCGTGGCCGGCGTGGAGCAGGTCGAAGCAGCCACCGGTCGCGACCACGGTGCCGCCCGCGGCGCGGACGTCGTGGGCGACCCGGATGGCGTCCCGGTCACTGCCCGGCACGGTGACCGGTGCGGGAGGCGCGAGGAGCGACGCGACGCCGCCCGCGGCCAGGTAGGCGGAGGCGTCGGCGACACCCGCCGCGACGGCGTCCTCGGTCGAGGCGCCCTGCGCGAGCGCGACGGCGACGCCGGCCGCGAGCCGATCACCGGCGCCACAGGGGTCGCCCGCGGTGACGGAGGGCGCGGGGACGAAGCGGGAGTCGCCGGCGTCGGTGCGGAGCAACGCGCCCTTCTCGCCCATCGTGACGGCGACCGCGTGGGCGGACCAGTCGGCGACGAGCTGCTCGCCGGCGACCGTGGCGAAGGGCACGCCGGAGCCGGTCGCGCCGGAGAAGCCCCGGGCCTCCGCGGAGTTCGGGGTGGCGACCGCGATGCCCGGGACCGGCTGCGCGCCCTTCGGGTGCGGGTCCCACACGACGGGGGTGGTCTCGGCGACGCGGGTCAGGGCCTCCCGGAGCGCGGGAGCGGCGGCGAGGCCACGGCCGTAGTCGGCGACGACGATCGCGTCGGCGCCCTCGAGCGCGGCGGTCATGTCCGCGGTCACATCCGGCACGGGCGGCGTCGCGCAGGCCTCGTCGATGCGGACGAGCGCGTGGTCGCCGACACGCACGCGGGTCTTGACGGGGGTCGCGACGCCGGAGTCCCCGGCGACGACGCGGACGCCGGGCATGCCGTCCCGGAGCTCGGCGCCCCGGTCGTCCTGGCCGAGGACGGTGACGAGCGTGACGTCGTGGCCGTCGCGCGCGAGCATGGTCGCGACGAGCCCGGCACCACCGGCGCGGCGGACCTCGTCCTGCACGTCGAGCACGGGCACGGGCGCGTCGGGGCTGAGGCGCTCCGAGGTCCCGGTGACGTCGACGTCGAGCAGGGTGTCGCCGACGACGACGATCCGCGTGCGGGTGGTGTCCGTGCGGGCGTTCATCGGCGGCCTCCCCGGAGTCCCTTGAGCGCGGGCTCCATGGCCCGGCAGAGTGCGTGCACGAGGACGAGCTGGGCCTCCTGCACGTTGGCGGAGGGCCCGTCGATGCAGATCGCGTCGTCGACGACCTCGGCGAGGGGGTTCGGGCGCGACCCGGTCATCGCCCAGGTGCGGACGCCGATCGAGCGGGCGGCACGGGCTGCGTTGAGCAGGTTCTCGCTCTTGCCGCTCGTCGAGAGCAGCACGAGGACGTCGCCGGCGCGGGCGTGCGCGTGCACCTGGCGGGCGAAGACGTGCTCGTAGCCGTAGTCGTTCCCGATCGCGGTGACCGCGGAGGACTCGGCGTGCAACGAGATCGCACTGAAGGCGGGACGGTCCCCGTCGAACCGGCCGACGAGCTCGCTCGTCAGGTGCTGCGCCTCCGCCGCGGAGCCGCCGTTGCCGGCCGCGAGGAGCCGCTGGCCCCGGCCGAGCCGCGACGCGAGGTCGTCGGCCCACGCCGCGATGTGGTCGCCGTGCTCGGCGAGGGACGCGATGACCGGGACGGACGCGGCGATGTGGTCGAGGACGAGCGACGCGCTCGAGGCCGGCTCGTCCGACGTCGGCCGAGCGGTGGTGGCGGGCAGGTCGATGGTCATCGGAGGGTCCTTCCGGCGGTGCCCAGGGGGGCGGGGTCGAGCGTGGGGACGGCACCGGCACGGCGACGTCCGGGACGGGTGGAACGGCGACCGGTGATGCGGTCGTACACCCGCTCGGAGTCGGTGGCGATGCGCGCCCACGAGTAGCGGGACTCGACCCGCTCGCGGCCGGCGCGGCCGAACGCCACGCGACGGTCGGGGTCGTCGAGGATCGCGGCGACGGCCTCGGCGACCGCGGCGGCGTCCCGCGGCGGCACGTGCAGGCCGGTGGCGTCCTCGACGACGGTGTCGATGAGGCCGCCGACGCTCGACGCGACGACCGGGACGCCGCAGGCCATGGCCTCGAGCGGCACGATCCCGAACGGCTCGTACCACGGGGCGCACACGACGACGTCGGCGCTCCGGAGGACGGTCGGGATCTCGCGCTGGGACAGCTGGCCGCGGAAGGTCACGTGGTCCCGCACGCCGAGCCGGGTGGCCAGGGCGTCGAGGCGCTGGTACTCCGGGTCGTCCACGAGGTCGGCCCCGGCGGTCCCCGCCCCACCCACGATGACGAGTTCGACGTCGCGGCCCGCGTGCACGAGGCGGGCGAGCGCGTCGATCGTCGTGCCGACGCCCTTGCGCTGCACGAGCCGGGAGGCCGTGACGACCCGGTGCCGCCGGCTGCGGACCTCGGTCAGGCCGTCCGGCGTGAACGCGTCGACGTCGACCCCGCAGGGCACCACCGAGATGCTGCGGTTCGGGATGCCGAGGGCCTTGAGCTCGAACGCCTCGTCGGAGCACGTCGCGATGACCTGGTCGGCGCGGCGCCCGACCTCCGGTTCGAGCCACTCGCGCTCGTTCGGGCTGGTGTCGGCCGAGCCCTGGTGGCGGCGCTTCACGACGCCGAGCGCGTGGTAGGTGTGCACGACGGGGATGCGCGGTCCGTCGCTGTGGGCACCGAGCTGCTGTGCTGCGTCGAGGGCCGCGAGCCCCGACATCCAGAAGTGGCTGTGCACGATGTCGGGGCGGTCGACGGTCCACGCGGCGACGAGGAACGAGGCGAACTGCCCCATGTACTGGAGCAGGTCGTCCTTCGGCAGGCGTTCGGCCGGCCCGGCGTCGACGTGCACGACGTCCACACCGGGGCGGAGCGACACCCGGCGCGGCAGGGTCGCATCGTCGCGCCGCGTGTAGACCGTCACCTGGTGCCCGCGCTCGGCGAGCGCCCCGGACAGGGCTGCGACGTGGACGTTCTGGCCGCCGGCGTCGACGCCCCCGAGCGTGGCCAGCGGGCTGGCGTGCTCCGAGACCATGGCGATCTTCATGCGCGGTTCCTTCCGTCGGTGCCATCGGCGACCGGGGCTGCGCCGACCAGGTCGGTGAGCGGTGCCGGGGCCGGTGCGGATCGGTGGTGTGCTGCGAGGTGACGCTCCTGCACGCCGTTGAGGAGGTCGTCCCAGTCGCCGAGGAACCGCTCCAGGGAGTGGCGCGCGAGCACGGCCTCCCGGGCGACGAGGCCGCGGCGACGCGCCTCGTCGGGGTCGGCGACGAGGTGTCGGGCGGTGGCGACGAGGTCTTCCACGTCGGTCGAGATCGCGCCGGCCTCGGCGGGGACCGCACGGGCCGCCTCGGTCGTGCCGAGGACGACCACCGGCATCGCCATGTGCATCGCCTCGAGCAGGGACAGCCCGAGCGACGTCCAGCGGTTGAGGTGCAGGTAGGCGCGGCGCTCGGCGAGCTGCGTGTGCATCGGGTCGGGCTTGACGTCCCCCATCACGCCGAGCCGGTCCGGACCGAGTCCGAGGGCGTCCGGGAGCTGGTCGGTGCCCATCCCGAACGCGTCGACGGGGGCGACCGCCGCGAACCGCGGCACGAGGTCGGTCCCGGCGACGCGCGTCCGGCGGACGGGCTCGTTGACCACGACCCCGAACCGCGCGAGCGTGCCGGTGTACCGCGGACCGGGGTCGACGACGCCGTGTTCGATCACCGTCGTGGCGGTCGTGCCGCAGTCCCACATGAGGGCGTTGAAGTGCGTGACGTGCGCGATGAGGACGTCGTCCCGGTCGCGCAGCGGGTGCAGGGACGCGGGGACGTCGACCCGGGGGGCGTTGTGCTCGACGAAGACCGCCGGGACGTCGCGGCCGAGACGGGCACCGAGCAGGCGTTCGGCCTCGGCGAGCTCTTCGGTGCGCTGCAGGACGACGACGTCGACGTCGGCGTCGCGCACGGCCTCCGGCGCGATCTCGACGACGTTCTCGGGCCAGAGCCGGTCGGCGCGACCGAGGCCCCAGGCGTCACGGGCGGGGGTGGTGGGGACGAGGTAGTCGTGCTGACCCCGGACGAACGCGTCCATCCAGCCGCCGTGCACGTGCCACACCAGGATCCGCACGCCATACCTCCTGCTCGTCCGTCCCCGGCTGAGGGAACGCCGGGAATTCGGACGATACGCACTCCTCCTGCTGCTCGCCTCCCGGTGGGACTGCTTCTCAGGAGTGTTGTACCCCGGACGTGCCCCGTTCCCAGCCAGCGAGGCGCGCGCACGCGGCGACCACGGCCTCCGGGCGGACGGAGCGGAGGCACGGGTGTCCCGGCACCGGACACTCGCGGGCGCGGCTCAGTCGGCAGGGCGCCTGCTGGTCGCCGAGCAGTTCCACGGGCACGCCGTAGGGCGCCCACCGGACCGCGGGCACCACCGGCGAGAACAGACTGACGATCGGGACCCCGACGGCCGCGGCGAGGTGGGCCGGACCCGTGTTCCCGACGACGACGACCTCGGCGCCCGCGAGCACCGACGCCAGTGCCGCCGGGCTCGTCCGGCCCCCGAGGTCGATGCCCGAGGCCCCTGCGGCGGCGGCCGTGAGGTCACGCTCGCCCGGGCTGCCGGTCACGACCACGGTGTGTCCGAGGGCGGCGAGCCGCTCCACAAGCGCGGCGTGCAGGTCGACCGGCCACGACCGCGCCGGGACGCTCGCGCCGGGGTGGACCACGACGTACGGTCCGAGCCCGTCGAGCTCCGGGGGCAGGTCCGCCGGGTCGTGGACGACCGCGAGCCGACCGTCGTCCCCGTCCGGCAGCGCGTACCCCGCCGCTCGGGCGATCTCCAGCGCACGCTCGGGTTCGGGCTGGTCCTCGGGGAAGTCCTCGCCGGGCCGGAGTCGCACGTCGAGCAGTGCCCCCGCGTGGTCGACCGACGCCCCGGTGATCCTCGCGACCCCCGCCAGGCGGAGGAGGAGCGCGACCGGGAGGGGCGACTGGTGGAACGAGGTGAGGACGATGGCCTCGTCGGGCCGGGCCTCCTGGACGATCGCGTCGAACTCGGCGAGCATCGCGGCGTCGACCGGCCGGTCGGTCTCGGTGATCCAGGGACAGGCCCAGACCCGGAGTTCGTCCACGCCCGGCAGGAGCCGCCCCGCGGGAGCCCCCTGCGGGCCGCAGAGCATCCACACCTCGGTGTCCGGAGCCGCCGCGACGGCCCGGACCGCGGGTCCGCCGACGAGGACGTCCCCGAAGCTGTCGAGCCGGACGACGAGGACCCGGCGCGTCACCGCCCGGTCCCGGCGCGTTCCGCCGCCGCGCGCTCCGCCCCGGCGCGCTCCGCCGCCGCACGCTCTGCCGCCGCGCGCTCCGCCCCGGCGCGCTCCGCCCGTGCGGCGAGGTCACCCTGGCGGCCGTGGCGCAGCGAGTGGAGCACGAGCGCGACCGCGTCGACGAGCGACTCCGTGGCGACGTCCGCCTCGTCGATCTCCTCGGCCCGGGTGACCTCGGTGGGAACGAGGATGCCGGCCGCTCCCGCGTTGCGCGCCGCGCCCATGTCCGCGCCGATGTCCCCGATGACGACGCACTCCTCGGGCGCGACGCCGAGGCGTTCCGCGGCGTTGACGACCATCCCCGGACGGGGCTTCCGGCAGTCGCAGTCGTCGTCCGGACCGTGCGGGCAGACCTCCCACACGTCGAACGGACCGATGAGCTCGTCCACCCGGGCGTTCACCGCGTCGACCTGGTCGCGGGTGGCGGTCCCCCGGGCGATCGCCGACTGGTTCGTCACGACACCGACCGCGACCCCCGCGGCACGGAGCGCTTGGACCGCGCGGCGGGCCCCCGGCACCGGCTCCACGAGGTCCGGGTCCGTGTTGTAGGGCACGTCGACCACGAGGGTGCCGTCGCGGTCGAAGAGGACAGCGCGAGGGGGGCGGTGCGTGCGCAGGCTCATGCACCGATTCGTACCCGGTCCGGCCGGTCCCCGTCACGTGCCCGGCGCGTCGAGCGAGGCGGGGCGCGGGCGGGTGCCCGTCACGCCCGGTAGCGTCGACCCGTGCCCGCACTCCCCGCCCTGCCGCCGTCGGACGGCCGCCCCGAGCTCGTCGTGCTCCGCGCGATCAAGCTCGGTGACATCCTCATCGCCGTGCCCGCGCTGCACGCCCTGCGCCGCGCCTACCCGGAGCACCGCATGACGCTCGCGACCACCGCGTGGCTCGCCCCGATCGTCGAGCTGCTGCCGGGGGTCGACGTGCACCTGGCACAGCAGGGCCTCGACCACGACATGCCGATCGCGCCCGGGACGGTCGACGTTGCGGTGAACCTGCACGGCTCCGGCGGGGAGTCCCGCGCGATCATCGCGCACCTGGAGGCCCGGCACACCATCAAGCACGCCGCGCACGGCGAGGACGGGTTGCCCTGGCTCGACGGCATGCACGAGCGGGAGCGGTGGATCCGCCTCGTCCGCGCCTTCGGGATCGAGGGCGACCCGGACGAGGTCGACATCCGCGTGCCGGACCTCGAGCCCGCGGTCCGGGACGCCGCCGTCGTGCACGTCGGCGCGTTCTACGGCGCGCGGCACTGGCCGGTCGAGCGGTTCGCCTCGGTCGCCCGTGCGCTCGCGGCCCAGGGACTCGACGTCGTCGTGACGGGAGGCGCGGACGACGTCGACCGCGCCACCGCCGTCGCCGAGGGGGCCGGCCTGGCACCGGCCGCCGTGCTGGCGGGCCGGCTCGACCTGCAGGAGTTCGCCGCGGTCATCGCCGCCGCGCACGTCGTCGTGACCGTCGACACGGGCGCCGCGCACCTGGCGTCGGCGTACCACGTGCCGAGCGTCGTGCTGTTCGGCCCGGCGCCGCCGGAGGAGTGGGGCCCGCCGGCCTCCGGTCCGCACGTCGTGCTGACGGACGCGAGCGTCCGCCGGGGTGACGTGTTCGCGACGGAGCCCGATCCGGCCCTCCTGGCGGTCACGGTCGACGACGTCCTGGAGGCGGTGGCGGAGGTCACGGCGCGCGTCGCGTCCTGACCGCGGGTCGGCACCGCCCACAGCTGCGTCCGGTGCGGGCTCCCTCTCGGCTACCCTGGTCGGCCATGAGCACGACCGACGACGGAGCCGCGGATCGGGCACGCAACGAGACCCGGTCGGAGCGGTACGACCGGAACTGGCGCGACATGCAGCAGGAGCTGCGGATCGTGCAGACGGGCACGCAGATCCTCGCCGGGTTCCTGCTCACGCTGCCGTTCCAACAGCGCTTCAGCATCCTCGACGACGGCGAGGTCGCGATCTACCTCGTGCTCGTCATCCTCGCGGCCGGCATCACGATCCTGGCGCTGGGCGCGGTCTCGACCCACCGCCTCCTGTTCGGGCAGCGGCAGAAGCACGACCTCGTGCGCTTCGGCAACCGGATCCTCATCGCCTGTCTCGTCATGAGCGCGCTGCTGTTCGCCGGCACGGTCCTGTTCGTGTTCGACGTCGTCCTGGGACACACGATGGGTGTGATCGGCGGCGTCGTCGTGTTCGTCGCGACCGCGGTGCTCTGGATCGGTGTGCCCCTGGCGGCCCGGCGGACTCGCCAGGACGACCAGGAGGACGGCGAGGTGCCTCGGAGCTGATCGCGGCGGATTCGCGGTCAGAGCCCCACGGTCAGAGCCCCGCGGTCAGAGCCCGACGCTGCCCTGCGAGATCCCGCCGTCGACGGTGACGGTGGTGCTCGTCATGTACCCGGCCTTGCCGGACGCGAGGAAGACGACGACCTCGGCGATCTCCTTCGGCTCGGCGAGCCGACCGAGCGGGATCGCGGCGTCGAGCTGCTTGAGCTTGTCGGCGTCCGAGGTGGTCGCGGTGTTGATCGGCGTGTCCACGGCACCCGGCGCGATGTTCACCATGCGGATGCCGTGGGGCCCGAGCTCGACGCCACCGCTCCGGGCGAGCATCCGCATGCCGCCCTTGGCGACGCAGTAGGCGAGGTTGCCCGGCATCGGCCAGTCCTCGTGCACGCTCGAGATGTTGAGGATGAGCCCGCCGCCGCCCTGCGCCACGAACTGCTTCGCCGCCGCCTGCGAGCCGAAGAACGCGCTCTTCATGTTGATCGCCATGACGCGGTCGTAGCCCTCCTCGGTCTCCTCGAGCAGGGACTTGCGGTCCTCGACACCCGCGTTGTTCACGAGCACGTCGAGCCGCCCGTAGGTGTCGACCGCGGTCTGCACCATGCGGTGCAGGTCGTCGGCCTTCGTGATGTCCGCCTCGACGCCGACGGCCTTGCCACCGGCCTGCTCGATCTTCGCGATGAGGGCGTCCGTCGCCTCGGGGTGCACGACGTAGTCGATGACGATGTTGGCCCCCTCGGCGGCCGCGGCGAGGCAGATCTGCTCGCCGATCCCGCTGTTGCCACCCGTGACCACGATCGTCGTTCCGTCCAGCAACATCTCGGTCTCCTCGTTCCGTCGAGCTGTCGAGCAGACGCTCGGACCAGCGCCGCCGAACGTACGCGCGGAGCGCTGCCGCCCGACCTCGGGCGAGGGACGGTCGGGTGAAGGACCGCTCAGCTGGCCTTCTTCGAGCGGGACCGAGCGGCAGGGGCCTTCTTCTCGCCCTTCGCACCGGCGGTCGACGACGACGCCTTCGCGGCGGACGTCTTCGGCGACGCCTTCGAGGCCGCCTTCCCGGCCGGTGCCTTGCGCCGCGGCTCGGGGTCGTCCTCGGCCGCGTCGTCGTCCGCCGCGTCGTCATCGGCCGATCGACCACGCCGGCTCGACCGGGAGGCGCGGTTCCGGTCGACCGACGCGCGCAACGCCGCCATGAGGTCGATGACGTCACCGCCGTCGCCCTCGTCCTCGTCCGGCTGCTCACCGAAGGTCGCGGCGGTGTCGACGTCGTCGCCCGCTTCGAGCTTCGCGTCGATGAGCTGCTGCAGTTGCTCCTGGTACTCGTCGGTGTACTTGCTCGGGTCGTAGTCGGTGGACATGCTGTCGACGAGTGACGACGACATCTTCAGCTCGTTCGCCGAGACCTTGACGTCCGTGTCGAGGGCCTTGAAGTCGGCTGCGCGGACCTCGTCCCCCCAGAGCAGCCCCTGCAAGACGAGGACGTCGTCGTGCACCCGAAGGGCACCGAGCCGGGTCTTCTGCCGGAGCGTGAACTGCACGATGGCGGTCCGGTCGGTTCGGTCGAGGGTCTCGCGGAGCAGGACGTACGCCTTGGGCGACCGCGAGTCCGGCTCGAGGTAGTAGGACTTCTCGTACGAGATCGGGTCCACCTGGTCGCTCGGCACGAACTCGAGCACCTCGATCTCGTGGGACTGCTCCTCGGGCAGCGTCTTCAGGTCGTCCGCGGTGAGCACGACCGTCTTGTCGCCGTCGTCGTAGGCGCGCTGGATGTGCTCGTAGTCGACGTCGTGACCGAGCTCGCACACGCGCTTGTACCGGATGCGGCCGTTGTCCTCGTCGTGGACCTGGTGCAGCGCGATGTCGTGGGTCTCCGTCGCCGCGTACACCTTGATCGGCACGTTGACCAGCCCGAACGCGATGGAGCCCTTCCAGATCGACCTCATGGGGCCATGATGCCCGTGCTCGGGTCAGGGCGCACCGGTTCTCCGCGGACCACCAGCGGGAGGGGATCTGAAAGGCCCTTGCAGATCAGCGAGATGGACCGTACGATCCGAAAGCCTCTTTCAGACCAGGACGGAGCACACGTGGACGAGCACGAGCAGGCCGACCGGACCCCGAGGGCGGAACACCGCCCGGACATCAGCGACCCCGCCGTCCTCGACGCACTCGCTCACCCCGTGCGCCTCGACGTCCTCGCCTACCTCATGTCCGCCGGACCCGCGACCGCCTCGGAGTGCGCTCGTGCGGTCGGGGACTCGCCCTCGAACTGCAGCTACCACCTCCGCGTCCTCGCCGCGCACGGACTCGTCGAGCCTGCGCACGCCACCGACGGCCGGACCCGCCCCTGGCGCGCGACGATCACCGGGTTCACGAACGACGACACCGACCCCGCCGACCGTGTCGGCCTCGACGCGATGCTCGCCGCGGCGCTCCAGCTCGACCACCAGCTGGCGCGCGAGCACCTCCGCACCCGGGACACACTCCCCGAGGTCTGGCGGTCGGCGGACGTGCACGCCCAGTACGGACTCCGGATCACCCCCGACGAACTCGCCGACGTCGTCGCCAGGATCGACGCGATCGTGCGCCCGTACATCGCGCCGATCCGCGACGTCGCGCCCGACGACGCCGCGCACGTCCACCTGACACTCACCGCCTTCCCGCGGCCCGGCTTCGACCCAGCCGCCGCACGGTCCGGCCCCGCCGCATGACCACGCGCACCGCGCCCCGGCCGGGAGGCCCGGCACCAGGCCGCCTCGCGGGCTCCGCGCTCGCGGTCCCCGCGTTCCGACGCCTGTGGACCGCGGGCGTCGTGTCCGACGGCGGAGACTGGCTCCTGTTCATCGCGCTGCCGCTCGTCGTCCTCCGGCTCAGCGGCTCGGCGCTGACGACGTCCGTCGCGTTCCTCCTCGAACTGCTCCCACCGATCCTCCTGGCACCGGTGGTGCCACGGATCCTCGCCCGGACGGACCCCCGGCGGCTGATGGTGACCGTGAACGTCGTCCAGGCCTGCGGGCTGGTGCCGCTGCTCCTGGTGGGTGGGAAGGGCCTGCCGGCCGGCACCGCGCTGACCGTCGTGTGCGCGGTGATCGTGCTGCAGGCGGTGTGCAGTGCGGTGTTCGAGCCCGCGAAGAACACACTGCTCCCGACGCTCGTCGGTCCCGACCGCGTGGTGTCCGCCAACGCGCTCGTCGGGCTGAACCAGGACGTCGGCCGGCTGGTCGGCGGGCCGCTCGGCGGCGTGCTCCTCGTCGTCGGGGACCTGCCGCTCGTCGCGGGCGTGGACCTCGCCACGTACGTCGTGTCGGCCGTCGTGCTGGCGGGGCTCCCGCGACCCGGGCCGGCAGTGGCGACGACGGACCACGCCGTCCGCGCGGCGGAGGCGGCCGGCGCGGCGGAGGCGGCCGGCGCGGCGGAGACGGCGGTCCGCGTCCCGACGTCGTCCGCGTCCCGGCGTCGTCCGCAGGGCCTCCTCCGCGCATTCCGCGACCCCGCCACGCGCGGCGCACTCGCCGTCGTCACGACCGCATCCATCGCCCAGGGGATGTTCGTCGTCCTCTTCGTGTTCTTCGTGCGCGACCGGCTCGGCGGCTCGGACGCCGACGTCGGCCTGCTCCGGGGTGTCCAGGCAGTCGGTGCGATCGGCGCGGGCCTCGTGCTCGCCGCGATCGCCGGTCGGGTCCGCGTCCGTCGGATCGCACTGCTCGGGCTCGTCGGGTTCGCCGGACTCACCGTCGTCGCCTGGAACGCGTCGTTCGCGACGCACGCGCTCTGGCTGTACGTCGTGCTCTTCGCCCTGGTCGGTGCTCCGGGGGTCGTCATGGGGTCCGGGCTCACGAGCCTGCTGCAGCTGGGCGCGTCGGCCGCGGCACGGCCTGCCGTGTTCGCCGCGCTCGGTCTCGGCGTCGCGGTCGGGCAGGGCGTCGGCCTGCTCGCGGCTGGAGCGCTCCAGGCCGTCGTCGGCACGATGCCGTTGCTCGAGGTCCAGGCCGGCGTGTACGTGCTCGCGATGGCGCTCGGGTTCGTGACGCTCCCCCCGGGTGCCGACGTCACCCGCAGGGAGCGTTGACCGGACGCGGGGGTCAGTCGCCCGTCAGCGGGCGGCCGAACTCCACGCGCACCTCGAGCGTCGACTCGTCGACGTCGAGCCAGACGGCGGCGATGTCGAGCGCTGCGGCCGCGACGTCGCCGTCCCGCTCCACCTGGCCCAGCGCGATGATCGGCTCGCCTCCCAGCGGGCTCGGCGACGTCAACTCCGCGAGTTCCACGGTCCACCACGCCCCGTCGGGCCGAGCGATGGCCCGCAGGACACGGACCGGATGCGCCGCGATCGTCATGTCGTTCCTCCTCCTTCGCCCAGCGCCACCCCGACGGCACTCGCCCGTGCTCCCGGAGGAACCGGGCCACGTCGCGGTCCTTCTGGGGTTTCGGCACCAGGCTATCTACGGCCGTTGCCGATGCCGACACATCACATTCCACCGCGGTGTGGACAGCTGCTGCAGAGACTTCACTGGTGAGGAACCGGATCGCTCCGCCCGCGTCAGGCTGCCGCGCGGATCTCCTCGAGCGCCGCCAGCAGCGCGGCGAAGGCCGGGTGCGCGGGGTCGATGACGTCCATGTGGTCACCGGGGACCACGCGGACCGAGGCGTCCTGTCCGGCCGCTCGCGCCGCGGCGACGTACGCGTCGGACTGGTTCATGGGGACGACGTCATCGCGGTCGCCGTGGACGATGCGGACCGGCAGCTCCGGGACGACCCGCGTCGCCGGGTCGGCCGCCGCGTACCGGTCGGGGTGGGCCGCGGACGTGCCGCCGAGGAAGTCCACCACCGCGCCACCGCCGATGCGGTCCGCTTCGCCGAGCCGCAGGTCGAGCGCGCCGGCCAGGCTGACGGCGCCCTCGAGCGGCAGCACGGCGTCCGGGCGGGACAGCGCCCACACCGCGAGGTGACCGCCCGCGCTGTGGCCGACCGTCAGGACCGGTCCCGGGTCGACGGCCAGTGACGCGGCGACGACGACGAGGTGCTCGATCGCGGCCGCGGTGTCGTCGAGCGTGCCCGGCCAGCCGCCACCGTTCGGCAGCTGCCGGTACTCGATCCGCCACACGTTCCAGCCCCGGCCCACGAGGGCCTCGGCGAGCGGGACGGGTCCGTCGAAGTACTCCGGAGTGCCCCGCCAGAAGCCGCCGTGGATCAGGATGACCGTCCCGCGTGCCGGGGCCTCGGCGACGTGGAACACGCCGTACTGCATGGGATCGTCGCCGTACTCGGAACGCTCTGGCATGGACACGACGGTACTCGGGGCGCGCCCTCTCCCCACCGGTCCTGCACACGCCGGAGCGCCACCCGCTCCCCGTCGTGCGACCGATCGCGCCGGAGGCTCCGAGCAGCGACCACATCCGGCGTGTTCGATGGCCGCATGAGCCAGCTCGACAAGCAGGACCCCCGGACACAGTTCCCCCAGCCCCCGTACCCGCCGCAGTCGCAGGAGCTCCCGGGCGGCACGAACGCGATGGACCCGAAGCCGGACCACGGCGAGACCAGCTACGTCGGCACCGGCCGGATGCCCGGCTACCGAGTGCTCGTGACCGGTGCCGACTCGGGCATCGGCCGGGCCGCGGCGATCGCGATGGCGAAGGAGGGCGCGGACGTCGCCCTGAACGCGCTGCCCGAGGAGCAGGAGGACCTCGAGGAGGTCCGCGACGTCATCGGCGACCTCGGACGCAAGGCGGTGATCCTGCCCGGGGACCTCACCGACGAGGCCACGTGTGAGCGGATCGTGGCCGAGGCGGTCAGCATCCTCGGAGGCCTCGACTCGCTCGTGCTCGTGGCCGGCCACCAGAAGGTCAACGAGGACATCACGACGACGAGCACCGAGGACTTCGACCTGACGGTCAAGGTGAACCTCTACGCCATGTTCTGGCTCTGCCGGGCCGCGGTCCCACACATGGCCCCCGGCTCGACCATCGTCACCACCGCCTCCGTCGCGGCGTACCAGCCGCAGACCCGGCTCCTCGACTACGGCATGACCAAGGCCGGCATCATCACCTTCACGAACGGCCTCGCCGGTCAGCTCGCGAGCAAGGGCATCCGCGCGAACTGCATCGTCCCCGGGCCGATCTGGACCCCGTTGCAGCCCGCGTCGTACGACAGCGCCGAGATCGAGCACTACGGCGAGGGCACACCGTTCGGGCGGCCGGGCCAACCGGTCGAGCTCGGAGCGGCGTACGTGCACCTGGCCGGCCCCGAGTCGAGCTACACGTCCGGGTCGACGCTGACGATCGCGGGGGCGACGGGCATGGCGCTGTAGCGATGGCCGGGACGACGACGCGCGGCCGGACGATCACGGTCGGCGACCGCCGCATCACGCTGACGAACCTGGACAAGGTGCTCTACCCGGAGACGGGGACGACGAAGGGCGACGTCATCGCCTACTACGTCGAGGTGGCGCCGTGGATGATCCCGCACGCGAAGGACCGCCCACTGACCCGGAAGCGCTGGGCGAACGGCGTCGAGGGCTCCGTGTTCTTCGAGAAGAACCTGCCTGACAGCGCCCCGGACTGGATCCGCCACCGGGTCGTCCACCACAAGGACCACGACATCGAGTACCCGCTGCTCGACGACGTCGCGACCCTGACCTGGGTCGCCCAGCAGGCCGCCCTCGAACTCCACGTGCCGCAGTGGCGATTCGACGCCGACGGCACGCCCATGCGCCCGGACCGGCTGGTCCTCGACCTCGACCCGGGCGAGGGTGTGGGCCTCCGCGAATGCGTCGAGGTGGCGCACGCGGCCCGGGAGCTCCTGCACGGTGCCGGCCTCGAACCGATGCCCGTCACGAGCGGCAGCAAGGGGATCCACCTGTACGCGGCGCTCGACGGCTCGTCGACGTCCGCGCAGGTCAGTGAGGTGGCGCACGAACTCGCCCGCGCACTCGAACAGGACATGCCGGACCTCGTGCTGTCGCAGATGTCCCGCGCCGCCCGGAACGGCAAGGTGTTCGTCGACTGGTCGCAGAACAACGGCAACAAGACCACCATCGCCCCGTACTCGCTCCGTGGTCGCGCCCAGCCGACGGTGGCCGCGCCCCGCACCTGGGACGAGCTCGACGACCCCGACCTCCGGCACCTGACGATGGCCGAGGTCGTCGAGCGCCTCCACACCATCGGCGACCCCCTGCACCCGGTCGCCGCCGCCGCACTCGCGGTCGGGAGGCCCGACCACGGCCACTGGGAGAGCAACCGGAACCCGGACGGCTCGTTCAAGGAGGACGAGCCGAACCGCGCGCACCGGACCGAGCAGCCGGGAGGCGCGGCACCGGACCGCCTCGCCACCTACCGCTCGATGCGCGACGCCTCCCGGACGCCGGAGCCCGTGCCGCAGGGCGCCCCGACCGTCCGCACCGACGGTCGGCCGACGTTCGTCATCCAGGAACACCACGCGAGCCGGCTCCACTACGACTTCCGACTCGAGCACGACGGCGTGCTCGTCAGCTGGTCCCTGCCGAAGGGCGAGCCCGAGGACCCGGGCCAGAACCACCTGGCCGTGCAGACCGAGGACCACCCGCTCGAGTACGGGGGCTTCGAGGGCACGATCCCGAAGGGCGAGTACGGCGGCGGCAGCGTCACCATCTGGGACCACGGCACGTACGAGCTCGAGAAGTGGCGCGAGGGCCAGGAGGTCATCGTCACCCTGCACGGCGTCGGCCGCGGGACCCGCCGACTCGCGCTTCTGCACACCCGCGGGCGCGGCGGGGACGAACGGAACTGGCTGATCCACCGGACGAAGCAGCAGCCCGAGGGGCTCGACCACGGCGACGCCGAGGTGGGGGCGACGTCCGCGCCGGAGTCCCCCCGGTCCTCCCGACCGCCCGCGGCGACGGCGCCGCCAGCGGACACCGACGCGACCGAGCGGTTCCGTCCGATGCTCGCGAGCCCGGCGAAGACCCCGGGCGCGCTCACGCCGGACCGGTGGGCCTTCGAGATGAAGTGGGACGGCATCCGTGCGACCGCCGAGGTCCGCGACGGACACGTCCGCCTGACCAGCCGGAACGGGAACGACCTGACGAGCCAGTACCCCGAACTCCGTGCCCTCGCCGACCAGGTCGGGGTCGACGCGGTCCTCGACGGCGAGATCGTCGCACTGGACGACCGTGGCCGTCCGGACTTCAGCGACCTCCAGAACCGCATGGGGCTGTCGCGCGCCCGGGACGTCGAGCACGGGATGCGCACCACCCCGGTGCGGTTCGAGGTGTTCGACGTGCTCGAGGCGGACGGGCACGACCTGACGCGCGTTCCGTACGACCACCGCCGGGAGGCACTGGCCACCGTCGTCGAGCCCGGGGGCCCGATCGACGTCCCCCCGGCCGTCGACGGAACGCTCGACGACGCCATGGACGAGAGCCGTCGCCGCGGCCTGGAGGGCGTGGTCGCCAAGCGACGCGACTCCCGCTACTCGACCGGCCGCCGCTCCGATGCCTGGGTGAAGATCAAGCACCACGCCACGCAGGAGGTCGTGGTCGGCGGTTGGAAGCCCGGCACCGGACGCCGCGCGGGCGGGGTGGGTTCGCTCCTCCTCGGGATCCCCGACGGGGACCGCCTGCGCTACGTCGGCAAGGTGGGCACCGGGTTCCGGGACCGCGACCTCGACGAGATCGAGGCGGTCCTCGGCCCCCTGGCCCGCGCCGACCCGCCCTTCGCCGACGTGCCCCGGGCGGACGCCCGGGATGCGCGATGGGTCGATCCCGTCCGGGTCGGCGAGGTCGAGTTCGCGGAGTGGACGAACGGCGACCGGCTGCGGCAGCCCTCGTGGCGGGGATGGCGGACGGACAAGGACCCCGGGGACGTGGTCCGCGAGTCCTGACGGGTCAGGCGCCGGGAGCGGGTTCCTCCGCAGCGGCACCGCCACCGGTCACCGGCAGTCCCGAGTCGTCGCCGGTCTGGTCGTCCTCGGTGGGCTCCAGCCGTTCGGCGACGAAGTGCTTCGCGTCGTCGATGGCGTCCTGGCTCCGCTGCAGCGGGCGCTCGTCGGCCTGCTCGGCGGGGTGCTGGTCGTCGCTCATGTGGGCCTCCTGATCGTCGGTCTGGATCCCCGTCGACGCTACGCGGGCCGACACGGCCGTGCCCGTGTCGGCGCGCTCGGGCGCGTCGGACGAGCGCGCCCGCGTCAGATCGGTGTGTACGGCAGGTCGGCGTCCACCGCCGAGGCGGGCGCGGACGACGAGGGCATCGGTGGCGCGGCGGGCGCCCCGATCGCGTCGGCCGCGTCGAGGACCGCCCGGCTCGCCGCGGCCGCCGTCCGCAGGGCGTCCGCCGCGGACATGCCGTCGGTCACCGCGGTCCGGACCTCGACGCCCCAGGGCTCACCGTGGCCGAGCTCGCGGGCGACGTGCACGAACGCGGGGAGGTCCCCCAGGCCGCCACCGGGGAGCGCGCGTCGGTCTCCGGCCCGTGTCGACACCGAATCGGGGCCGGCGGCGTCCGAGAGCTCGACGGCGAACAGGAACGCGGGGTCGATGGCGGCGCGGAGGGACGCGACGGTGGAGCCGCCGGCGACGGCGTGGGCGATGTCGAGCACGAGGCCACCGTTCGGGTGCCCCGCCTGCTGGACGAACCGCGCCGCACGTTCCGTGGTGCCGAGGTTCGACGTCGGGGCTGCCGACAGCACGACCTGCGCCCCGACCTGCTCCGCCTGTGCGGCGAGGGCGAGCCAGTCGTCGGCCATCGTGGTGGGGGAGGTCATGGGCGTCGTCGTGTCCGCGGCGACGACGATCTGCGCCGCCCCGAGCGCGGCCGCCGCCTCGAGCACGACCATCCGGTCCAGGTCGCTCAGGGCGCGTCGGTCCCCCGTCGTCCACCAGTCCTCGAGCGTCCCGAGCTGGACCCAGACCAGGCCGACGTCGTCGAGGACCCGGCGCAGTGCCTCCAGGCCGATCGTGACGCGCGTCTCGTGGAGGTCCTCGAGTCCCAACCCGATGCCGGAGAACCCGGCCCGGGCGACCGCCCGGATGCGCTCGGCGACGGGGAGCGCGCCGAGCGCGTCCGTCCCCGAGCGCGCGTCCGCGACCGCGGGTGCCCAGCACCGCGCGAGCAGGTCGTGTTCCTCCATGTCGACCCTCCGTCCGTGCGCCTCCGGCGTCGTGGCCTTGCTACTCCCCACGCCTCGGGAGCACCCCCAGGAGCCGGACCCGCTGGGGCGGCCGGAGACGACGGGGAAGGCGCCTCACGGCAGCACGATGCGGAGCACGCCGGGTCGACCCGCCGGCACGACCGTCAGTCGCACGCCGCCCGCGTCCGCGAGGAACACCTCGTCGACGCCGGGAGCACCGATCGACGCGGTCCGGTCGGCGCCGACGTGCCAGGTCTGGTCCGCGCTGCCGTCCGGGTCCCGCAGGTCGACGACCGGGTCCGCCCACGGGCTCGACGGGCGGATGCGCGTGAGGCAGCGTCCGGCGTCGTCGTGGATCGACCCGATCGCGTCGGCGACCGGCCCCGGGTCGAACGGGAACCGGAAGCACGCCGCTGCCGCCAGAGCGTCCGCGAGGGGACCCCGCGCGGCGACGACGCCGTCGGGCCCGATCGCGACGTGGACGCCGTTCGCGTCGTCGCGGAGCACGAACGGGCGCGGGCGCGGCGGTTCGACCACCGTGAACACGCCCCGACCGGTCGAGCCGGACGCCGTGTGCCGTCCGACGACCGCGAAGACGCCGGGCACGGTCCCCGCGCCGAGTCCGGCGCAGCGTGCGATGCCGGCCGCGTCGGTCCGGAGCGTCCGGATGGTGGCGCCGTCCTCGAACGTGGGCCCGGCGCCCTCGACCACGGCGAGCACCTCGGCTTCGACCGGGACGCCCTCGCGGGTGAGTCGCAGCGCCACGTCGCTCAGGTCGGCTCCGGTCGGGCGGGTGGTCGGCTCGGGGACCATGACGTCGAGCGTGTGCGTCGGGCTCGACGCGTGGGCCGGCGTCGCGACGACGACGCCGATGGCGGGGAGGCCCCAGGCGGCCCCGAGGAGGAGCCGACGTCGTCCGGGCCCCGGTCGTCTGCGGGTCGCGGTGACGGCGTCCGTGTCCGTGTCCGCGTCCGTGTCCGTGTCCGTGCCCGTGTCCACCATGTCGTCCCCCTCCGTCCCCGGCTCCCCCGCCGGGCATCGACGCTGCAGCGCCCTCCGCGCTGGCGGGACGTGTCTAGCGGACGGCGCGCCACGCGGCGTCCGGGCGCACGCCACGGCGGCTCGGCACGCCCCGCCGCTCATCCACCGGTTCACCCGGCGGGTGACGCAGTGATCCGGGACAGGACGACGGACGGGAGGGACGGGGCGAGCCGCCACCGTCCCTCCCGTCCGTCGTCCTGGAGCGGAGCGCGCTTACGCGCCGGCCTTCGAGAGGGCCTCGAACTCGTCGTCCGTCAGGTCGATGAGCGCGCCCGCGAGGTTGTCCTCGAGGTGGGCGACGCTCGACGTGCCCGGGATCGGCAGCATCACCGGCGAGCGCTTGAGCAGCCACGCGAGCGCGAGCTGCGAGGGGCTCGCGTCGTGCTGCTTCGCGAGCTCGGACAGCGGGCTGCCCTCGCCCGAGAGCTGCCCGGTCGCCAGCGGGAACCACGGGATGAACCCGATGCCCTGCTCCTCCGACCAGTCGAGCAGGTCCTCGGAGGACCGGTTCGACAGGTTGTACAGGTTCTGCACGGTGACGATCGTGGCGATCTCCTGCGCCGCCTTCACCTCGTCGACACTGACCTCGCTGAGGCCGATGTGACGGATCTTGCCCTCGTCCTGGAGCTTCGCCAGCTCGCCGATCTGGTCCTCGAGCGGGACCTTCGGGTCGATGCGGTGCAGCTGGAAGAGGTCGATGCGCTCGAGGCCGAGGCGGCGGAGGCTCATCTCGGCCTCCTGGCGCAGGTACTCCGGGCGGCCGACCGGCGGCCACTCGTTCGGGCCGGTCCGGGTGAGGCCGGCCTTCGTGGCGATGACGATGTCGTCACCGTAGGGGTGCAGGGCCTCGCGGAGGAGCTCCTCGGCGACGTACGGACCGTAGCTGTCCGCCGTGTCGAAGAAGTCGACCCCGAGCTCCACGGAGCGCTTGAGGACGCGGATCGCCTCGTCGTGGTCCTTCGGCGGTCCCCAGACGCCGGGGCCGGTCAGCTGCATCGTGCCGTAGCCGAGGCGGTGCACCTCGAGGTCACCGCCGATGCGGAAGGTGCCGCTCGCTGCGGCGGGGCGGTTCGAGTCGGTTGCGGTGGTCATGCTCAGGGGTTCTCCCTCTCGTCGACGGTCCGGGTGCTCCGTCGTCGACGGACTCCCCGGGGGTACCGCGGTCCGGTGTACTCCTGGTGCACCGTCCGTGCCTGGGGCAACGTGTCGCCCGTCGGTGCATTCCCCGGGCGCGAGCCGCGCGTGGCGGGTGAGACGGCCGAGCGGGCGGCTGCCGACGGTGGTGACCGGGCGGGTGATCTCCTGCTGCTGACGCCCGGACCCCCGGCGGAACGCCAGGCGCGGCCCCAGGGCGGACCTACCGTCGTGCAGGACCCGGCGCGACCGCCGCGTCCGCTGACCGGAAGGGAACGCCTGTGTTCATGGGCCTCACGGGACTCCACCTGCTCATCATCGTCGGCGTGGTGGTCCTGCTGTTCGGCGCCACCCGGCTGCCTGCGCTCGCGAAGGGCCTCGGCGCGTCGCTGCGGATCCTCAAGCAGGAGAGCCGGGCGGACGACCATGCCGAGGTCACGCCGCGGGACGAGGACGGGGCCTGACCGCTCCCTGCCGCCGCCCGTTCGTCACCGGCTCGCCCACCGGATGCCGCGCTCGACGATGGTCCGGACGCTCGGGTGCGCGAGGACCTCGCGGTCGTGGCCCGGTGTCGCGACGAACACCCGTCCGGCGCCCCACTCGCGGGTCCACACCGCGGGACACGTCACCGGTCGGTGCCACGGGTCGCCCGGCCGGGCCGCCAGGGTCGTCGTGGCGAGCACGTCCGAGGAGCCATCGGTCAGCACCCAGTACTGCTCGGTGGTCAGCGTGAAGTCGTCGAGCCCGGCGACGATCGGGTGGTCCCGGCGATCCGGCGCGATGACGATCTGGTGCTCGATGAAGAAGTCGGCGCCGTCGTCCCGCCGATCAGCGACCGGTTTGCCCGGGTGCGTGGCGAACTGCCCGCCGACGAGGTGCAGGTAGTCGGCGCTCGCCCGGAAGGAGTCCACGACGCCGCCGTGCCAGCCCGCCAATCCCGTGCCCCGCTCGACGGCGGCGGCGAGGCCCCGGACGGCCGCGTCACTCGCGGTGCCCATCGACACGCACTGCAGGACGAGGTCGACCGCAGCCATCACGGACTCGTCGGCGTAGACCTCCGGGTCGTCCTCGATCCGCACCTCGTACCCCGTGTCGCGGAGGAACGGGAGGAACGCGTCCGTCGCCGCGACGGGATGGTGGCCGGGCCAGCCGCCGCGGACGACGAGCGCGTGCTTGGTGACGTCGATGTCGGACATGGTCCCGATCATGGCCTGCCCGGACGGATGGCGTCCGTCCCGGGCTCTCCCGTCCTCGCGCACCGAGCGGTGACGACCTCCCGGAGCACGTCCTGCGCGGACCTCGGCGCGCGGCCCAGGAGCTCCCCGAGCATCGGGTCCGTCCCCGCGAACCACCCCTGTTCCGCCGCCAGGTACATGCCGAGCAGGAACCGCACCATCGGCTCCTGCTGTCCACCGGCCACGGCACGCTCGACCCAGACGTCGTCATCGACGACCTCGAACCGGACCTCGTTCCCGACGAGGTCCGAGGCGGTCCGGGTGAGGTCGGCGAACGTCGGCGCCTCCGGAGCGGTGATGGTCACGGGGCCCTCGACGGGTTCGTCGAGCAGCAGGATCGCTGCGGCCGCCTCGGCTGCGTCCTCGCGCGCGGTCCACGACACCGGACCGTCGGCCGGGATCGACACCACGCCGGTCCGCTGCCACGGTCCCAGGAGCCATTGCAGGCTGTGGGCGTAGAAGCCGTTCCGGAGCGACGTCCAGGGCAGCCCGGACGACGCGAGCATGTCCTCGGTCGCGGCGTGGTGTCGCGCCGGCACGAACGGCGACGCTGCACCGGCACCCTGATGGCTGGTGTAGAGCACGTGCCCGACCCCGGCGGTGATCGCCGCCTCCACGGCGTTCCGGTGTTGGCTGATCGTGTCGCCCGCCGGGTCGTTCGACGAGACCAGGAGCAAGTGGTCCGCGCCGGCGAAGGCCGCCGGCAGCCCCGCCGGATCGTCGTAGTCGCCCTGGCGGACCGTCACGCCGCGCTCGGCGAAGCGTGCGGCCCTCGCCGGGTCGCGCGTGACGACGGTCAGTTCCGACGCGGGGAGGTGCCGGAGCAGGTGGTCGACGGTCGCGCCGTTCAGGGCGCCGGTCGCCCCGGTGATGGTGATCATGGTGGATCCCTCTCATATCGATGGAAACGCTGTGTCCGTATCATTGGAAACACCACCACCGTAGCAACAGGATCACGTCGGAAGCAACGGCGCGTTATCGTCGATACGTGGACGACGCCCCCGAGCCCCGCCTCGACGTGCGGATGCGCATCGTGACCGCAGCCGCCGAGCTCCTGCGCGACGAAGGCGCCGTCGCTGTCACCACGAGAGCGGTGGCCGAGCGAGCTGGCGTCCAGGCTCCGACGATCTACCGGCTCTTCGGCGACAAGGACGGGTTGCTCGACGCGGTCGCCGAGCACGCGATGACCACGTTCAGCGCGACGAAGGCCGCAGCCGTCGACGCGGTCACCGGTGTCGACCCCGTCGCGGACCTCCGCGCGGGTTGGGCGATGACCATCGCGTTCGGACTCGCCAACCCGGATCTGTTCGTGATCATGAGCGACCCGCGTCGAGGGCGGGACTCCCCCGCGGTCGCCGCCGGGATCCGGCTGCTCGAGGAGCGTCTCCGTCGGGTCGCCGCGGCCGGGAGGCTCGCGGTGCGCGAGCGGGACGCGGTCCGGCTCATGCACGCGGCCGGCTTGGGCGCCGTGCTCGCCATCCTGGACGAGCCGGCGGACGAGCGCGACCCGCGGTTGGCCGACGTCGTCTTCGACGCCGTCATGACGCAGGTCCTGGCTCCGGAGCCGGCTGACGAGGGTCCCCGAGGCACGTCCGGTGTCCGGACCGCCGCCATCACCCTCCGTGCCTCCATCGACGAGCTCGGCGCACTCTCGTCGGCCGAACGGGGCGTGCTCGCCGAGTGGCTCGACCGGATCGTCGACCACGACCCGCCCACGTCGCGGTAGCACCGGGCCGGCCGGAGCCCGGCCCGCCCGCGGTTCTGCCGAGCCGGGATGGCCCGCCTGCCTATCCTGACCCGGTGACGAGTTCCCCCGTCCGCGTCCCCCGGTCGCGGTCCCGGTCCCGGGCCGGCTCGGGCCCCGTGCTCGTGCTCGTGCTCGTCGGTGCGCTCCTCGCCGCGCGGGTGGTCACCACCGGCGACAGCACCGCCGGGCTGCCCGACGAGCTGCAGGACTTCCTGACGCTCGCGATCAGCGTCGTGGTCGAGTCGCTGCCGTTCGTGGTGCTGGGGATCCTCCTGTCCATCGTCGTCGAGGTGTGGGTGCCGCACGGCGTGCTGGAACGGGTCCTGCCGGCACGCCCGGTCCCGCGTCGGGCGGTGATCTCCCTGATCGGCATGCTCTTCCCGGTGTGCGAGTGCGGGAACGTCCCGCTGGCGCGAGGGTTGATGCTGCGCGGGTTCTCGCCAGCGGAGGCGACGACGTTCCTCGTCGCGGCGCCGATCCTCAACCCGCTCGTCATCGTCAGCACGGCGCAGGCGTTCGGGTGGTCGGGATGGATCCTGCCCGTCCGGATCATCGGCGGCTTCGTCGTGGCGAACGTCGTCGGATGGGTCGTCGCAGCGCACCGCCGACCCTCCGAGCTCCTGGTGCCCGCGTTCGAGGCCCGGTGCCGTGTGGAGGCCGGCGGGCAGGCGCGTGGGAGCCGGTGGGCGGAGAGCGCATCGCACTTCGGCGGCGAGACGGCGACGATGATGCCCGCGCTGTTCGTCGGGGCAGCGGTCGCCGCCGCGATCCAGGTCGCGGTGCCCCGGAGCACGCTCATCGCGATCGGCAGCGACCCGGTGCTGTCGGTCCTGGCGATGATGCTGTTGGCGATGACGGTGTCGCTCTGCTCGAACGTCGACGCCTTCTTCGCACTCTCGTTCGCCTCGACGTTCCTGCCCGGGTCGATCACGGCGTTCCTGCTCATCGGGCCGATCATCGACGTCAAGATGATCGCGCTGCTCCGCACCACCTTCCGCACCCGGTTCATCGGCGCACTCGCCGTCATCTGCGTGCTGTTCGCCGCATCCGTGGGGTTGGTGATGGATGTCCTCGTCTGAACGTCGACGGGTGCTGTTCGGGCTCGGCTCGGTGCTCGCGCTCGCCGTCGCCACACTCTGGCTCGGAGCGGCCGGTCATCTCGACCTCTACATCAATCCGCGGTACGGGGTGTTCACGATGGCGCTCGCCGCCATCGCGGTCGTCGCCGCCGCGGCCGGTCTGTCGGCGGTCGCACGGCAGACCGCGCACCCACACCTCGAACGGGGTCATGGGCACGGCGACGACGTGACGGTCGTGCCCGACGGCAGCAGCGGGCGGGGTGCTGCACGGTCCCTGCGCGTCGTGGCGGTCGCCGTCGCAGTGGTCGTCACGGTCGGCATCAGCACGGCGATGTTCGTGCTCCCGCCGACGACGCTGTCGGCGCGGACGGCCCAGCAGCGCAGCGTCGACTCGGGCAGCCTCTCGACCGCCACGGGCTCCGGCGGCGCCGTCGCGTTGCTCGGCAGCGGCTCCGTCGACACGTCGGAGTACGGCGTGAAGGACTGGGCCGCGCTCATCCGTCAGACGACGGACACGAGCGCCCTCGTCGGGAAGCGCCTCCGCCTCACGGGGTTCGTCGTGCCCGACACGGACGGCGGCTTCACGCTGACCCGGTTCGTGATCAGCTGTTGTGCCGTCGACGCCCAGCCCGTCGGCGTGGGCGTGGTCACGGACGGATCCGTGCCGGCGGCGAACCAGTGGGTGACGGTGTCCGGCGCGCTCGCGGCGAACCCGGATGCCGGGTCCGACGTCCCGCTGGTGATCCGCGCCGCCACGGTCGAGCAGGTGCAGCGACCATCGGATCCGTATGAGTACTGACGTCCGCGGTACTCCTGCCCCCGGCCGCCCCCTCCGACGCCGATTCGTCGCGGTCGTCGCGGTGCTCGCGCTGATCGGAGCCCTGGCGGCGATCGTCGGGTCGCATCAGGGCCCGCGCCTCCGCTCCGTGTCGTACTCGGCGACCGACCTCGTCTCCCGTCCCGCGCAGCGCCTGATCCTCACCGCGAACCAGGCACTGCAGCGGGTCGCACCGTCCGACGTCGTCGTGTCCCCCGCCGCAGCGCACACGGTGACCTCGAGCGGGAACACGGTCGCGGTGCAGTTCGACGGCCCGTTGGCGTACGACCGCACCTACGCGGTCGTCGTGCGGCACGTCCGGGCGCCGGGGCAAGCCGCGACGTCCGACCTGCGCACGACCATCCACACGGGCACCACCGACGTCCTCGCGCTCGTCCCGGGCACGAACGGTGCACACGATCGCATCGTCAGCCGTGGCCTCGCCACCGGGGGCACGGACACCGTGTTCCAGGGCACCGGCATCACCGGGTTCGCACGCCTCGCCCGGTCCCTCGTCGTGCTCAGCGACACGGCCGACGGCACCTCGAGCATCGACATCGTGCCGCTCGCCGACGGGCGGCAAGACCCGGCCGTCCCGGTCGAGCACATCACCATGCCCAGCGCACGGGGGCACGCGTCGGCGCTCCACGCCGCCGACGACGGCGCGTCGTTCGGCTTCGTGTACGCCGACACGACGACGGGTCGCTCGCAGGACGTCGGGCTCTACGACGTCGACCTCACCGGCACGCACATGCCGACCGCGATCGCGGCGGACGGGAGGCCCACCACGGGTGCCACCCCGATGACGGTGCGCCAGTGGGCGTACGTCCCGCGGACCGAGAGCGCGCTCGTCAGGACGACCGATGACGGCCTCGTGCTCGTGGACATGAGCGGACGGACCGACGCGGCGCGGCTCGGGTCCGCGACGTACGTCCACGGCTTCGTGGGAACCGGCACGACCGCCGTCGTGGAGACCGGGGACGCCATCGTCCGGCTCGACCTGACCGACGGCGACCGGGCCGCCCTCACGGCACCGGCCGCGAGCACCAGGGCGCAGTACCTGGGGCGGATCGCCGCGCTCACGGACTCCTCCTACGTCCGCCTCGTCGGCGACGTCCGCGCGGACGGGACCATCGCCGCCCGACTCGTCCGCGTCGACGGGGAGCACGTCTCGGACCTGGAGGTCCACATCCCGTCCGACGCCAGCGTCACCGCGGTCTGTCCCTCACCGAACGGTCAGTTCCTCGCGATCACCACGCGGGCGGCCGACTCGTCGTTGGTGAGCGTCGTCGACGCCACGTCCGGCGCCCTCGAAGCGAGCCTCGACGGCGTGACCCTCGACTGGTGTGCCGCGCTCCCCTCCAGCGCCGACGCCGGGTGACGGTCGGGGCTCACGTCGCGTCGACCCCGTCAGGGGCCTCGATGACCTCGACCGAGGCCACCGAGAACCCGAGGGGCACTTGTCCCAGCGCGCTCAACAGTGCGCCCCGGGCGTCGGCGCTCTCGGCCTCGATGAGTCGTCGCTCGCTCGACACGACGACGAGCCGCACCCGATGCGTCGTCGACGGAGCGCTCCCGTGATGCTCCGGCGTCCGTCGCGGACCGTCGAGTCCGGCCGGACGAGGAGGTACCGGCAGCGGCGGACCCGGCACGCGGCCGCCGAACATCCGCGTGATCACCGTCCCGAACCGGGTTCCGCTGCGCGCCATACGACCCCCTAGTGGTGGTGTTCCGTGGGCCATGCCGGGAAGGGGTCGTCGTATGTCGCCCACTCCATCGGCCCCGCGAGGAGTTCCGCGTCCGTGACCAAGCTCCGGTCGAGGGTGCTGATGATCCGGTGGCGATCGAGGTCCTCCCCGAAGAGGACCAGCTCCTGTCCGGCAGGAGCATTCCGTGCCCAGGTGGACATTCCGGTCGGATCGAGCGCGACGGTGTCGCCGGCGCTCCGCCACGACCCGATCTGGTCGGCGCGGGTCGCGAGTTGGACCAAGCCCCGCGATCGAGCGATCCGGCCGACTCGTCCGGGCGTCAACTGCTTGTCGACGGCGTCGAAGAGCCGTCGGGGGTGGAAGGGGCGCGGATCACGGAACACGATCGCCTCGACGCCGTACCGGGGTCCCGGCTGCGTGGCCGGGTCGGCGAGGGCGTGCATCCAGCCCATCCGTTCCCCGAGTCGACGAGCACACCACCGCCCGCTCGCCCCCGTCCGTCGGGAGGACATCGCGCTCGGGCTCCGGACCACGGCCGCACCGGGGTTGAGCTGTTCGAGGACGCCGAGGGCGCTGCGGAGGGACGCGGGGCCGATGTCGTCCGCATCGCTGAGGACGATCACCGTCGCGAACTCGATCTGCGAGGCCAGTCGTTCCGCAGTGACGTAGTCGTCCAGCGGGGACGGTGCGAGCGACAGGAGCCACCGCTCGATGTCCCGCACCGCCACGACCGTCATCAGGTCGTGTAGCTCCACGGGGGTCCCTTCCGCCCGTCGGCTCTCGAACTCGGTCTCCAGCACGAACCCGATCTCCATCACGTCCGCGGCCTCCTCCAGCTCGACGATGGAGCGACCGGTGGCACCGGCTCGGGCCGACTCCAGGATCCGGTCGGCCAGGACCAAGGCGAACTCGCCGCTGTCCTCGGTACCGTCGTCGACCTCGACCGGTGCTCGGCGCGGTGCTCCGCTCAGTCGCCGGCTGACCTGTCGTCGGTCAGCGGCGCGCAGGCCGCTGACCAAGGTCACCCGGAGGACGCCGCCGTCCGGATGTGCAGACCCGAGTTCGTTCCGTGGCTCCATTGCCCCTACTCTAGTGAGAAACGTTCTCAGTAGGAGGATCATGAAGGTCAGGAACTCACTCAAGTCGCTGAAGCAGCTCCCGGGCGCGCAGGTCGTACGCCGCCGAGGTCGCACGTTCGTCATCAACAAGCTCAACCCGCGCGGGAAGGGGCGCCAGGGGTGAGTGCGACCTGATCATCTTCCGTGCACGTATTGCTACTCGTGCATGCTTGCTCTAGTGTCGGGGTCACGTCAACCGACTGATCGAAGGAGCACCACCATGACCGAGCAGGAAACCGTCGCCGAGCACACCGTCACCGAGCACCACCACGAGGACGGCTGCGGTCACGAGGCAGTGCGGCACGAGGACCACGTGGACTACGTACACGAAGGCCACAAGCACGCCGAGCACGGCGACCACTACGACGAGCACTGAGACCCTCCGCCCGGGGGTAGGGCCAACCCGCCGGACCCCCGGGCGTTGCCCGTCGGTATGCACATCTGCTTACATCGCCAGGTGACCGATCATCGAGTGAGCATCGCGGCGGAACTCTTCAAGGCCCTCTCCTCGCCGGCCCGCCTCCGGGTGCTGGTCGCCCTCATCGAGGCGCCCTGCGACGTGTCGTCGCTCGCTGCGCAGACCGAGCTGTCGCAACCGCTGGTCTCGCAGCACCTCCGCACCCTGCGACTCGCCGGGCTCGTGGAGGTCGAGCGCATCGGGCGGAACGCCGTGTACTCACTCCGGGACGAGCACGTCGCGCACATCGTCAGCGATGCGCTCACGCACGTCGGCGAAGCCGCGGCGTGAGTGCCCGTTCAGCTGCACGTGCGACCCTGCCTCCTCAGCACCACCGAGCGTCCGAGACCCGAGAGGCGTCCATGACCGAAGCACCCGTGGGGAAGAAACCCCAGCGGCAGACCGCCCAGAAGACGGCGATCCGCGACGCGCTGCGAGGCGTGCGGTCCTTCATCAGCGCGCAGGACCTGCACGAGGTCCTCCGCGCGGACGGCAGCTCGGTCGGCCTCGCCACGGTGTACCGCAACCTCAGCGACATGGCGGTGAACGGCGAGGCGGACGTCCTCCAGGCCGAGCCCGGCGTCCAGCTGTACCGGTTCTGCGGCGATGCCCACCACCATCACCTGTACTGCGTCAGCTGCGGTCGCACCGTCGAGATCGAAGCACCGATCGAGGACTGGGTCGACACGGTCGCCGCTGAGCACGGGTTCTCCCGCGTGCGCCACGTGGTCGACATCTTCGGGGTGTGCGACGACTGCCGCGCACGCGGCGTCGGAGCATAGGGCGCCTCGGGCCGGGGCACGTCTCGCTCAACCGCGCACCGAGCAGACGCTGCACCTCCCGTGGATGGTCAGGGCACCGCCCTCGCCGAAGAACGGGAGGCACGGGTCGGGATGCCGTCCTGGGTCTCTGACCTCGCTCGTACGTCCGCACGTGTCGCACACCAGGAGATCCCTGTCGGGGAGTCGGTACAGGGCCTCGCCACCGACGTACGCCTCGGTCAGCGCTCGCTCACGCGCGAGGGCGTGGAGCTCCCGGTAGACCGTCGAGAGCCCGATGCGCACTCCGCGCCCACGAATCCTCGCGAACACCGACTGCGCCGACGCAGGCGCATCATGCTCGACCAGGGCCGCGAGCACACTCCCGCGGTAACGGTGGCCTCGCGGTCGATCCTCAACCCGCTCCGTCGACGCCAACCGACACCACCCCTCCATGGAACAATCGGGAACGACTCCCGTTACCAACACGCTCCAGCATGCCGTAGTCTGCACCTATCGATAAGCGTTCTCAATAGAACGCTCGGGTGGGACACGGTCCCTGGATTGGATGGATGTCAGTGCGCATCAAGAGAATGGCGGCGATCGGCCTCGCAGCCCTGGCCGTGACCGGTGCCCTCACCGGGTGCTCGCAGTCGGCGAGCACGGGGAGCAACGGCAAGATCGTCGTCGTCGGCGCTGAGAACGAGTACTCGGACGTCGCCGCACAGATCGGTGGCAAGTACGTCGCTGCCAAGGCGATCATGAGCAACCCGAACACCGACCCGCACACCTTCGAGGCCAGCGCGAGTGTTGCGAAGGAGCTCAGCTCGGCACAGCTCCTCGTCCAGAACGGGCTCGGGTACGACGACTTCATGACCAAGCTCGCCAAGGCGTCGCCGAACGCGAGTCGGAAGGTCATCGTCGCGCAGCACGTGCTCGGCCTTCCCGACAGCACGCGGAATCCGCACCTCTGGTACGACCCGAAGACGATGCCGGCCGTTGCCGAGCGCATCGCCGCCGACCTCGGGTCGATGCAGCCGTCGCACAAGCAGTACTTCCAGCACAACCTCGCGACGTTCAAGCGGTCGCTCGAGACGTGGACGAACCAGCTGGCGTCGTTCAAACAGTCCCACGGCGACGCACCCGTCGCCGTGACAGAGCCCGTCGCGGACTACGCGCTGCAGGCCGCCGGGGTCGACATCAAGACGCCGTGGTCGTTGCAGTCGGCGATCATGAACGACACCGACCCGAGTCCGCAGAACTCCGCCGCGCAGGACGCGCTGTTCACCGGCAAGCAGGTCAAGGCGTTCCTGTACAACCAGCAGGTGACCGACTCGATCACCTCGCACTACCTGTCCCTCGCCCATGACAACGGGATCCCGGTCGTCGGCGTGTACGAAACGATGCCGACGGGCTATCACTACCAGAAGTGGATGGAGGCCGAGTTGACCGCGCTGCAGAAGGCGCTCACCAGCGGCACGTCCACCGAGAAGCTGTGACCGGTCAGACCGACCGCGACGTCCCGGGCGGGGTCCTCTCCGCCCGGGACGTCCGCGTCGTGATGTCGGGGAACCTCGTCCTCGACGGGGTCGACCTCGACGTGCAGCCCGGTGAGTTCGTCGGACTCATCGGCGCGAACGGCGCGGGGAAGACGACGCTGCTGCGCGTCCTGCTCGGCATCCTCCGACCCACCTACGGTGCCGTGCGCCGACCCGAACGCAAGGCGAGCACACACGGCATCGGGTACCTCCCCCAGAAGGTGGCGCTCGATCCCGACACGCCCCTCAGGGCACGGGACGTCGTCGCACTCGGTCTCGACGGCGGGCGGTTGGGCCTCCCGATCCGTCGTCGCGCGGTGCAGGAACGCGTGACCGTGGTCCTCCACGCCGTCGGCGCAGCCGCGTTCGCCGACCAGCGGATCGGACAGCTCTCCGGAGGCCAGCAGCAGCGCGTGCTCCTCGCGCACGCACTCATCAGCGAGCCGGCGCTGCTGCTCCTCGACGAACCCCTGGCGAACCTCGATCCGGCCAGCGCCCACGACATCGTCCGTCTCCTGGACACGCTCCGCCGTGATCGCGACGTCGCGATCGTGATGACCGCGCACGACATCAACGTCCTCATGCCGGTGATGGACCGCGTGGTGTACCTGGCGAACGGCCGCGCCGTCACCGGCGACCCCGGATCCGTCGTCCGGAGCGACGTCCTCTCGCGCCTGTACGGTCGGCCGATCCGGGTGATCGAGGCCGAAGGCCGGGTGATGGTGCTCGCGGACGACCGGGATCCCGCATCTCACCTCGCGTCCCCTGGCCTCGAGTCGGTGTCGAGACCGAACGGAACCCCCGCATGAGCCCCGCCTCGGTGATCGGCGGATTCCTCGGCAGCCCCACCATCCACACCGCACTGGTGGTCGGTGGTTTCGTCGCCCTGGTCACCGGGATCGTCGGCGTGTTCACGATCGTGCGCGGCCAGTCGTTCGCGGGACACGCGCTCGCCGACCTCGGAGCCGTCGGCGGATCCGGCGCGTTCCTCATCGGCATCAGCCAGGTGTGGGGGTTCATCGGTGCCGGCGTCCTCGCAGCACTGCTCATGGAGCTCATCGGCGTCCGTCGTCTGCAGGGTCGCGACGTCTCGACCGGCATCGTCTTCGGCTTCGGACTCGGTCTGACGGCGCTGTTCCTGTACTGGAGCACCACCGTCGGCGGCTCGAGCAACGCAGCCGTGTCCGTGCTGTTCGGATCCCTCTTCGTCATCGCTCATGACGTCATCCCGCTCGTGGTCGGACTCAGCGTCGTCGCCCTCGCCCTCGTCGCTGCGACGTACCGGTGGCTGCTCATGGAATCGCTCGATCACGGCCTTGCAGCAGCACGCGGTGTCCCCGTTCGCATCACCGGCATCGTGTTCCTCGTCGCGCTCGCCCTCGCGGTGGAGCTGTCGTCACTGACGATCGGAGCCATCCTGTCGACCGCGCTCCTCATCGGTCCCGCCGCGACGGCGCTGCTGCTGACCCGACGCTTCGGGACCGCGGTCCTCGTGTCGGCCGCTCTCGCGGTCCTCAGCACCTGGGCGGGGTGCTTCGTCTCCTTCGAGAGCTACTCCTGGGCGGGCCACGACGGCAACTGGCCCGTCAGCTTCTGCATCGTCGCCATCATCCTCGTCGTCTACCTCGCGATCCGCGTCGGAGTGGCAGTGCGACGTCATCGGATGTGGAAACCGGCGCGCGTCGGGTCAGTTCGCGGCTCGTCCCGGTCCCAGGACACCGAGGAGGTGCTGCCCTGATGTTCGCACCGTTCATGCTCAACGCCTGGCTCGCCGGGACGATCGTCGCCCTCATCGCCGGGATCGTCGGCTTCTTCGTCGTCCTCCGAGGGAACTCGTTCCTCGCCCACGCCGTACCCCACGGTGCATTCGCCGGAGCGGCAGGAGCCGTGCTCATCGGCGTCGACCCACTGATCGGACTCGGCGTGTTCGCAGCCGGCGGCGCGTTCATGATCTCGGCGCTCGGGCGGCGCGCCCGCAGTGACGTGGTCACCGCGCTCACCCTCGTCTCGATGCTCGGCCTCGGAGCGCTGTTCCTCAGCCGATCCACCGAGTACTCCGCCGAGGTGTTCGCGCTCCTGTTCGGCCAGATCCTCGGTGTCTCGAGCCTCGAGATCACGCCCATGATCATCCTCGGGGCGGTCTGCCTCATCACCCTGGGCGTCACCTACCGGCCGTTGCTCCTCGCATCGACACTGCCGGACACCGCGCCGTCGCGCGGCGTCTCACCGCAGGCGATGTCGATCCTGTTCGGCCTCATCCTCGCCTGCGCGACCACGATGAGCGTGCCCATCGTCGGGGCGCTCCTGATGTTCGCGCTCCTCGTCGGACCGCCCGCGGCCGCGCGCTTCGTCACCAGACGGCCGGCGACCGCGATCCCGCTGTCGGCCGCGCTCGCGGTCGCAGCGGTGTGGGGAGCGATCTCGCTCGCGTACGTGACCGATTGGCCCGTCGGGTTCTTCGTCACCGCCATCAGCGCCCTGATGTACCTGGCCGGGCGCCTGGCCACGGTGAGACCGACGCGCGGCCGGACGGCAGCATGACGTCCCTCCGACACGCTCCTCGCCGTCGTGGTCCCGCCCCCGACGGTCAGGTCAACGTGAACTCGTCCCTCCGCCCGCCAGGGCTGCGGTCCTGGCGGTGATGTCCGCGACGAACGCTCTCGTGTCTGCCGCGAAGGGGCCGTCGAGGTCGTCGCCGAGTTCGTCGTCGTCCGCGTCGAGGACGAGCAGCGGACGGCCAGACGCCACGTGCACGCTCGTGGTCGTCCCACAGCCGCATCGGTCGAACGTGGGGACGTCGACGCGATCGGTGCGGGCGTTCCGAGCGAGTGCATCGGCGTAGTCGCACACGGTGCGAGCAACGGCGTCGGCCACGAGGATGAACACCGGCCCGCGGACGAGGTGCTTCATCGCGCTCGCCCGTCCGTCGCCGCGCCGCTCCGGGTCTCGGACCGATCGAGGACGTGCGAGGGATTCGTGCTGAACGGGAGACGTGCCATGCCGACCTCCGGCCGTGGGTGAGAACGTCACCCTTCGGCAGCGCTGGACGTGATGGGCTTTCATGCCGCTCCACGTGACGGTATCCCTGCTGCCTGACCGCCCCGCCGGTCCGGGCGTCATCCGCTCTGCTGCAGCAGCGCAGCACGGAGCACGCGCGCCAGGGCGACGGAGTAGGCCACGGTCAGGTGCCCGCCGTCCGCGCGCACGACGATCCCGCCGACGGCCGCCGGGCAGCGCATCGCACGATCGCAGAACCACGAGGCGGTGTCCACGAAGGAGGCCCGCGGCACGTCCGCCAGCGCGCGCCGCTCGGCCGCTCGCTTCGGTGCCCACGTCGCCGGTGGCGTCGACAGGCAGGTCCCCGGGCCGGCGACCCGGACCGCGCAGGCGCTGACGGGCGTCCCCTCCGGTGGCGACCCGAGCAGGACGACGCGGGCGCCGTCGCCCGTCAGGCGCCGGGCGAGGAGGCGCGTGCCGTCGCTCCACACACGACCCCGGGCGGCGGCCGGCTGCCGGTCGTACCCGCCGGCGGCGGAGGACGCGACCACCAGGTCGGGCCGGAGCCGATGGACCTCGGCGAGCGCGGCCTCCCGCGCGGCGTCGCACGAGGTCGCGAAGGCGGGGCGGCGGCCCGCGTCGGTGGTCGTCACGATCGATGCCGGGCAGCTCTCCAGGCCGATCCCGACGACGCGCCAGCCCCGACCGCGGACGGCGTCGACGATGCCCGGCAGCCAGCTGATGGCGATCGAGTCGCCGACCACCACCAGGGTCCGCGCAGCGTGACCGTCGGAGAACGTGCAGCGGGTCGCCGCAGCGGTCAGCGTGCTCGGCGTCGTCCCCACGGGGTCGTTGAGACATCCGTCGGCCTGCAGCCGTCGAGCCGCCGCGGCCGCCGCACTCACCCGGTCCAGGTCGGGGACGGTCGCGCCCCACGCGCCGTCGTCGACCGCCGCGCGCACCGCCCGCTGCAGCGCGGTCGCGGATCGGAAGGACGCCACGTGCTGCGGGCCCGGGTCCGGCAGGTCGTCCACGCCCGTCAGGCGCCCCGGCGCGACGAACTGCGCGGCCGACAGCGCGAGCACGAGCGCGGAGGCGAGTGCGACGACGAGCGTGCCACGGGTGGTCCGCAGCCGACCCGGCTGGGGGCGCAGGGGCCTCCCGGGCGTGCCGGGACGGGGGCCGGGGCGCGTGCGCCCGTACCGGAAGGGACGCTCGACGAACCGGACGGTGAGGACGGCGAGCACCAGGGTGATCCCGAGGGCGACCGTGGGCACGACGGCTCGGCTGCGTGGTGCGACGGCGTGCAGGAACGACCACACCGGCAGGTGCCAGAGGTAGAGCGCGTAGGACCAACGGCCGACCGCTCGGCTGACCGGGTTGGTGAGCACCGCGAGCACCCGCGACGCTGCGGTCGCGCCGCAGAGGACCACCCCCGCGGCGCCGAGGACCGGGAGCGCGGCGGCCGGTCCGGGGAACGGCATGCTGGGGGTGTCGACGGCCCCGGCCAGGAGCACGGCGGCCAGCCCCGCTGCGGTCACCACGCTCGCCGCGCCGACACGAAGCCGAGCGGCGACGCGTGGCTCGGCCACCGCCGCGGCGGCTCCCACACCGAGTTCCCAGGCGCGTGACTCGAACGAGAAGTACGACCAGTCGGGCTTCGCCCGGGTCTCCCAGCAGGCGATCGCGAACGACACGGCGCAGCCCACCCCGAGTGCGATCGACAGCACTCGGTTGACGATCCGCTCGCTGGTGCCGCGATCGGCGAGGGCGCCGGGACGCCGGGACCGGCGGCGTCCGAGGGCGACCGCGCCGACGACGACCCACGGCCAGAACACGTAGAACTGCTCCTCGACCGCGAGTGACCAGAAGTGCTGCAGCGGCGAGGCCGCCCCGCTGTCCCCGAAGTAGTCCGTGGCGGCACGGATGAGGTGCCAGTTCTGGACCATGAGCATCGAGGCGACGCCGTCCCACGTGACCGCGCTCGCCCGCGCCAGGTGGTCGACGGCCCAGGCCAGGGCGACCGTGACGAGCACGGTGAGCGCCGCGGCCGGCAGCACGCGCCGTGCCCGCCGGAGCGCGAACGCGGCGAGGTCGACCGTGCCGGTCGCACCGGCCTCCCGGAGCAACCCCGTCGTGATGACGAACCCGGAGACGACGAAGAACACGTCGACCCCGACGAACCCGCCGACCGGTCGACCCAGCACGTGGGCCGCGACGACGAGTGCGACCGCGATGCCCCGGAACCCCTCGATGTCCGGACGGAACGGCGCGGTGCCGACGTGCCCGGAGGGATCCACAGCACGACGCACGGCAGCGATGCTCCGTCACGACCGGGAGGCCCGGCGCGGCTCCGCCACGGATCGCGCGTCCCGAGGACGAGGGCGTCACCCCCCGGTTCACCCGGCGCGCTCGACACCCGTCCCCGCGCGTACCGAACACTCGGACGGCGCGCGCGGGGCGGGGCACCACGACCGCCGTGGACGTCCCCCCACTGGTACGTCCACGCGGTCCCGCAGCTCTCGGGTCGAGCCGCTGCGTGTCCTGGAAGGATTCCACAGGACGGTCGTCCAGGGCAATCCTCCGTGGGGATGATCCCGTCCGAGCGCCCACCCAGTTCGGGGGACCCTGCCGCGGCGGCCGTCGCCGCGCTACCGTTCTGCCCATGGGCATCCGCGAGGACCAGCGACGTCGCACCCGGTGGACGATCCTGCTCGCGGCGGCCGCCGAGTTCGAGGAACGGGGGTACGAGGCCACCTCGTACGCATCCGTCGCCGCCCGCGCCGACGTCGCAAAGAGCCTCGTGAGCTACCACTTCGCGTCGAAGACCGACCTGGTCGACGACCTGTTCGCGATCGCGTACGAGAACGGCGTGTTCGCCGCGGCCCCGGTCGACCTCGACGCACCCCTCGACGAACTGGCGCGGTCGACGGTCCACGTCGCGATCCAGGAGGAGTCGAACGTGATCGCGCGGGCGGCCATGCGTCTGCAACGTGAGGCGCCGCTCATCCCGACACGGATGCCCCCGCCCTACCTCGGCTGGGTCGGGCGCTGCCGGAACGCCCTGACCCGCGCGATCGCCCTCGGGCAGCTCCCGGCGTGCATCGACGTGCCGTTCGAGGCCCGCATGCTCGTCGCGCAGTTCGCGGGCGTGCGCGAGGTCACGACCGCGCTCGGCGACCACGAGGGTTTCGCCGCGAGCGCGGCCGTCGGGACCCTGGACCGCTTCGCGACGATGGGCGCGTCGGCCGACGCGCTCCTGCGGGCAGCGGGTCGTTCCGCCAGCGCGATCCGGGAGGCCGGGCTCACCGGCGCGGACCGCGTCGCCAGCCGGTACGAGCACGTGGGCAGCGGGCAGGGGCGCTCGGGTCAGTCCACGACGACCCCGAGGGCGCGAGCGAACGAGGTCGCCAGCAACGCGGACTGAACCTCGGACACGGTCGCACCGCGGAGCGCCGCCGCATCCGCGACGACCGCGACGTCGGCGCCTCGGAGGTCGACGTCCCGGAGGCGGGACCCCGCTGCGGAGAGCTCGTGGATCCGACAGCCCGGGAACGCGACGCGGTCGGCCACGACGCCGCCGAGGTCGAGTTCCTCGATCGTGCAGTCCTCGAACGTGACGTCACGGAGGGTCGCGGCACGCAGGTTGACGAACCCGAGCTTGGCGCCGATGACGCGGACGTCGTCGAACGTCGAGTCGTACCACTCTGCCGACCCGATCCGGCCGGACCGGATCACGACGGACCGCCAGGTGGACCGTGGCGTGCGGAACACGGGCGCGTCGAGCACGTCCACCACGGTGTCCCGGACACGCAGCATGCCGAGGTCCGCGTCGCCGGCTCGCAGCGTGCCGATGCGACACTCCTCGACGACGAGTCCGGTCAGGGCACGGTCCACGACGTCGAGGTCACGGATGTCCCGCCCCTCGAGGAGATCGCCGGGGAGCAGGACGTCGCCCCCGCCGGGCTCGAGCTCGACGGGGGCGACGTCCTCGTGTCGGGGCGGCCGGGTGCGGTGCTCGGGCATGCCCCGATCATCGCAGCCGGTCACCGGTCAGTCGACGGGGCGCTCCAGCCCGACGCGGTCGACCTTGCGGTGGTAGTGCATCCCGGCGAGACCGCCGACGATCGCGCCGACCAGGCTGAGGACGAGGGCGACCACGACGGTGATGATCCCGGTGACGGTGAGGCTGCCCTCGTCCACGGGGATCCGCGGGAACGCGTTCACCTGCTGGAGGAAGTTCGCCTGCGTCCCGGCGATCGCGACCACGATCGCGGCGACGATCGCGATGGCGACGGCCCAGAACCAGACGGCGAGGCCCTGCTTGACGCCGTCGAACCGTGCCATGCGCCCGGCGACGTACCCGCCGCAGTAGTAGGCGACGAACAGGATCACGGCGAGCGCGATGGCGCCGATGAGTCCGACGGTGCCGGCGTTCGACGTGGCGGCCTTGCCGACCTGGTTCGCGTTCCCGCCGGTGATGCCGAGGCCGAGTCCGGCGCCGATCGCACCGAGGATCGCCGTGAGGATGACGGCCGTGCCCATCGCGGTGAGCCACCCGAAGAAGGCCGATCCGAACTTGAAGCCGCCGAACTCCTCCTTCTGGCGTCCGACGACCTCTTGCCGGGTCAAGGGCGCACGGTCCCGGTCCTCGTGCGCCACGGCACGGTCGCGGTCGTCGTGCGCCACGGCACGGTCGCGGTCCTCATGGGCCACGGCACGGTCGCGGTCCTCGTGCGCCACGGCACGGTCGCGCAGGTCGGCCCCGTCGTCGGCGGGACCCCGGTCGTCCACCGGCGCCCGGTGCTCGGGGACGTGCTCGCCGTCGTTCGGGTTGGTGAGTGGGACCGCCGGTGTCGTCTGGCGGCCGTCATCGGCGTTGCTCATGGGTTCCTCCTCGGGGCCCGTCCGGGCCGTCCCGGGTCGGACGCGGTGTGCGTCGTCCGGCCCACAGTGTGCTCGCACCACACCCGGTGCGTCATGGCTCCTGGGAACGGGGGACAGCCCCTCCCAGGCGTCACCGGTCGCGGCACCCGCGCTGTCCCTCAGCCGCGGAGCGGCCCCGACGCGGGCACGGACGAGCCCTGCCGGAATCCCTCGACGAGGTCGGCGAAGGCCTCGACCGCCGTGTGCTGTGGCTCCCACCCCAGTTCCTCGCGCGCCTTGTCGGTCCGCATGATCGGCACGTTCGCCGCGATGTCGATCCAGCCGGCGTCGGTCGGCTGGATCCGCAGGTGCCATGTCAGGGTGACGACGGCGCGGAGCAGTCGGAGCGGGATCCGGACGGCGCGACGCATGCCGAGCACCGCGGCGAGCCGCGGTGGCGTGAGCACCGGCCCGGCGGCGATGTTGAACGCGCCGGCCGCCCGCTGGTCCATCGTCCGCCAGTACGCGTCGGCGAGGTCGTCGGCATGCACCGCCTGGAACACGAACGGTCCCGGGAGCGGGAGCACCGCCCACCGGGCCGCGCGGACGACGCGCATGGGGACGAGGTGCCCGAGGAACAGTCCCCGGATCTCCGCTGCCGCCGGCTGCTGGAAGACCAACCCCGGGCGCAGGCGGGTGACCACGATGTCGGGGTGGGTGTCGGCGAACTCGTCGAGGGCCGCCTCGTTGAGCGCCTTGTGGATGCTGTACGTCGCCGTGGCCATGCCGTCGACCGGCCAGGACTCGTCCACGCGCAGCCGCTTGTCCGCAGCCCGGTAGGTGCCGACCGACGACGCCACGACGACCTGCCCCACGCCCGCGGCGGCGGCCGCTTCGAGCACGGCGGCCGTCCCCTCGACGTTGACGCGGTACTGCGTCGGGATGTCGTGCGTCGGCTGCAGCGCCCAAGCCAGGTGGACGACGGCGTCGACGTGCTCGAGGAGCGGCGTCAGGGCCGCCACGGCACCGTCGGCGCCGACGTCGACGCTGTGCCACTCGACCCCGGCGTACGGGTCGGCCGACCGGTCCGGGATCCGTCGGGCGATGCCGACGATGCCGGTCACGGCCTCCTCGGCCTGCAGGCGGCGCAGCAGCGCCGTGCCGACGTTGCCGGTGGCGCCGACGACGGCGACGCGGGTCATGCCGGAGCGCCGGGGGTCAGGACGACCTTGACGCAGCCGTCCTCCTTCTTCTGGAACACCTCGTACATGTGCGGGGCGTCCTCGAGGGACACGCGGTGCGTCGTCAGGTCGAGCGTGCCCAACGGGTCGGACGGGTCCTCGACGAGCGGCATGAGGTCGTCGAGCCAGCGGCGGACGTTGCACTGTCCCTCACGGACCGTGATCTGCTTGTCGAACAGCGTCATCATCGGCATCGGGTCGGCCGTTCCGCCGTAGACACCGCTGAGCGAGACCGTGCCGCCGCGCCGGACCAGGTCGATCGCCGCGTGCACCGCGACGAGCCGGTCGACGCCCGCGGTCTCGATGGCCTTCTGCGCGAGCTTGTCGGGCAGCAGCCCGGCCGCCCGCTGGGCGAACCCGGCGACGGCGTCACCGTGGGCCTCCATACCGACGGCGTCGACGACGCCGTCCGGCCCGCGTCCGTCGGTGAGATCCACGAGGTGCTCCACCACGTCGTCCGACATGTCGAACGTCTCGACACCGTACTTCGCCGCCATCTCGCGGCGGACGAGCTCCGGCTCGACGGCGAGCACGCGGTACCCGAGGTGCTTGCCGATCCGGGCCGCGAACTGCCCGACGGGGCCGAGCCCGAGCACCGCGAGCGTCCCGCCCTCGGGCACGTCGGCGTACGCCACGCCCTGCCACGCGGTCGGGAGGATGTCGCTGAGGAACAGGTACTGGTCGTCGGGGCCGGTCGCGGGGACCTTGATCGGCCCGTAGTCGGCGTGCGGCACCCGGAGGTACTCCGCCTGCCCACCCGGCACCTGGCCGTACATCTTCGTGTAGCCGAACAGCGCGGCACCGCTGCCGTACTGCTTCACCTGCGTCGTCTCGCACTGCGACTGCAGCCCGTGCGTGCACATCCAGCAGTGCCCGCACGAGATGTTGAACGGGATCACGACGCGGTCACCCGGAGCGAGGTTCGTCACGCCCGAACCGACCTCCTCGACGATCCCCATGGGCTCGTGGCCGAGCACGTCGCCCTTGTCGATGTACGGCCCGAGCACGCGGTACAGGTGGAGGTCGGACCCGCAGATCGCCGTCGACGTGATCCGGATGATCGCGTCGGTGGGCTCCTGGATCGTGGGATCGGGGACGGTCTCGACCGAGACCTTCTCGGTCCCCTGCCAGGTGAGTGCGCGCATGGTTCCTCCAGCTCGTCGGGCTGCGGCGGTGCCGCAGCGGTCGGCCGGGAGGCCCCTCCCGCGCCGGGTCCATCGCTACCCGTCCGCCACCTGCCACGTCCGACCCGTGCAGGTCCCGTCCAGCCGGGGGTGTCCCCCGCCCTGCGGATCGGCTCGGCCCACTGCTGGCTGGGAGGACGTCCTTGGTTGGGGGTACAACGAGGATCACTCATGCTGATCGGGGGCAAGCTCGGGTCGATCCCACCCGAAGGAGACCGTGATGCTCGAGCGCTTCCGCAACCTGCCGATATGGGCGTTGGCCGTCGTGATGTTCGTCGTCCTCGTCGTCGTCCTTGGTGGCATCGACCTCGTCGACCCGCCGCGACACACCGACTGGCCCGCGCAGCTCATCGGTGACGCCGTCTACGCGGTCCTGCTGACAGCCCTGCTGTCCGTACGGGTCAGCATCGCCCGGCGGCGCGCGGGCGGTACGAGCGCCCTCTCCGCCATGCGACGCTCCCTGAAGACCGGCCAGGTGCCCGATGACGCCGATCCCAGCACCTGGACACCGATGCTCGAGCGGTGGGAGCGGCAGCAGCGACGGTCCGCGTGGTTGGCTCCGGTGCTCTGCGCGGTCCTCGCGCTCGTCTCGGTCTGGCTGCTGACCCAGTTCGCCGATCCCATCGGGATCGCGCTCGTCGTGCTCTGGGTCGCCCTCGGCATCTGGAGCGTGGTCCAGACGCGCCGCGTGCTCCCACGGATCCGCCGGGTGCTCGGGACCCTCCAGCAGCGCGGCAGTTCGTGGACCTACCCCGCCGACGCTCCTACCGGCGGAACCGCGCCTGCGCAGCCGCAGGCAGGTGCTCCGTCGCCGCACTGAGCAGCGCACGGTCCATCCCGCTCGCGTTCGACTCGAGGAACGCGACGAGCTCGTCGTGCGAGGCCCACTTGCCGACCCCGCGCAGGACGAGCGCCACGGCGCGCCGCACGTGCTCGTTCCGCTCCCGCACGAGCCTGCCGACGATGTCGAGCGCGGTGGCGGCCTCACCGCGCTTCACGAACGCCAGGGTCGCGCTGACGGCGATGCACCGCTCCCAGACGACGTCGCTCTTGGCGAGCGCGAACAGCGGGCCACGCGGACGGTCCGCGAGCCACGCGCCCACGATGTGTTCCGCACTGACCTCGACGAGGAGGTCGCTGTCGACGCGCTCGCTGTGGGCCGCTGCCATGTAGTCCTCCACCACGACCGACCTGGTCGCGTCGTCACCGTCCCGGAACCGCTGGACGAGCAGCAGCACCGCCACGAGCCGTGCGTCCTCGACCTCGCTCCAGAGCAGCGCCCCCACCTGGCCGTCACCGAGGGCCGCGAACCGGCGCGCGACGCGTCGAGCGGCGGCGAGGTCGCCCGGGGTGCGGGCGAGTGCGCCGAGGACGTCCTCGGCGGTGTCGACGGCCACGTCAGTCCGCCGAACCGATCGCGACGGGGCGCGTGACGGACGGACAGGACCGGGAGGAGGACGGCACCGATCCAGGCTACGTGTCCGACGTCGCCGAGGGCGGAGCCGCGAAGCTCCTCGAAGCGGGTGCGATCCCGTTCCAGAAGCCAGGTCGACACCGTCGGGGAGCCCTGAGTGACCTCGTCGCGGACCAGGAGCACGAGCAGGACGAGCGTCGCTCGGCGCTCCGAGAACTCGCCGCGCTCACGCAGGGCGTCGGGACCGAGCCGGGCCCGGTCTCACCGCTGCGCCGGCACAGTGAGTTCGAGGACGATGCATGACCTCCCTCTGCCCGGTCCGGTCCTCGACGCGCTCCGGTCCTGGTCCGCCGACATGCGGAATCCCCCGCTGACCGAGGTCGGGCTCCTGCGGGCCCTGGCGCGCAGCGGCGTACCACGCTTCGCGGTGGACGCGCTCCAGCGGTTCGCGGAGCATTGAGCGCCTCCCGTTCGCGTCGGGTAGAAGGACCGTTCGGCAGTTCCCGACACGCTTCCGTCAGGCGTTCGGCGTGACCACCGCGCGCCCGGACAGCTCGCCGGCCTCGAGCCGCCGGTAGGCCTCCAGGGCGTCGTCCATCGCGAAGCGCTCCACGTCGGGCACGATCTGACCGGCTCGGTACATGTCGACGACCTCGTGGAGGTCCTCGATCGTGCCCCAGTAGGTGTTCGTCAAGGTGGACTCGTACGGCGTCGAGAAGAACGACCAGGACGTGACGCCACCGGCGATCCCGACGACGGTGAGCCGGCCTCCCTGCGCCATGGACGCCTGGGCGAGCTCGATGGTCGGCGTCGCGCCGACGAAGTCGAAGGCGGCGTCGACGCCCTTGCCTCCCGTGATCTCGCGGATCCTGGCGGCCTGATCCGGGCCTCCCGGGACGGTCACCGCACCGCGCTCGGCGGCACGCGTCATGGCGTCCGCCTTGGTGTCCGTCGCGATGACGGTCGCGCCGGTGAGGGCGGTGAGGATCTGCACGGCGATCTGGCCGAGGCCGCCGAGCCCGACGACGAGTGCGGTGCGGCCCCCGCCCGCGAGGTTCGGCAGGCTGTTCTTGATCGCGTGGTACGGCGTCAGGGCGGCGTCGCTGAGCGGCGCGGCG
The DNA here is from genome assembly GCF_003234555.1 of Curtobacterium sp. MCBD17_019. NCBI lineage: Bacteria > Bacillati > Actinomycetota > Actinomycetes > Micrococcales > Microbacteriaceae > Curtobacterium > Curtobacterium sp. MCBD17_019. The sequence goes on from NZ_QKTT01000005.1 coordinate 137,253, forward strand.
AGCACGGGGTCGGCGTCCCCAAGCGGTACGAGGTTCCGCGCGGGGACCGTGACGTACTCGGCCATGCCGCCGTCGCGGCCGAGTCCGATGCCGAGGTACGGCATGGTCGCGGCGTTCTCGCAGTACGTGTCCTGCCCGCGCGAGCAGGCCCTGCAGTGCCCGCACCCGATCGGGCCGTACACCAGGTAGGCGTCTCCCTCGGCGAAGCCCTCGACTCCTGGGCCAACTGCTTCGACCCAACCGGAGTTCTCGTGACCGAGCGTGAACGCCGGCGCCTGCGCCCCGGGCTGGCCTTCGGAGAAGTGTCGGTAGACGGCGACGTCCGAGTGGCAGGCGCCCGCGCCCGCGACCTTGATGAGCACCTCTCCCGGTCCCGGGACCGGCTTCGGCACGTCGGTGAGCGAGGGGAAGGTCTGCCACTGTTCGAAGACGACGGCGCGCATGGATGGCTGCTCTCTGTGCTGGTGGTGGCCCATCGGCACCCCGTCATCGAGTCGGCGCGGCGTCGCGGTCGGATGGAAGATCCGGCAGTCACACTACACCTGTCGCTGTGCACGACAGGTGTCGTTGACCGGTCCGGAGGCCCGCCCCACCGTCCTCCATGCGAGGCTGGACCCCTGATCCCCACCCCGCTCGGAGGCACATCCCCATGACCTACGTCGCCCGTGACGACCGCTACGACTCGATGCCGTTCCGCCGGACCGGCCGGTCCGGCCTCGACCTGCCGCTGCTCTCACTCGGGTACTGGCACAACTTCGGTGACGACCGACCGTTCGAGACCCAGCGCGCGATCAGCCGGCGGGCGTTCGACCTCGGGATCACGCACCACGACCTCGCGAACAACTACGGGCCGCCCTACGGCGCCGCGGAGATCAACTTCGGCCGCATCATGCGGGAGGACCTCCACCCGTACCGGGACGAGCTCGTCATCTCGACCAAGGCCGGTTGGGACATGTGGCCGGGTCCGTACGGGCAGGGCGGCGGGAGTCGGAAGTACGTGCTCGCATCGCTCGACCAGTCGCTGCAGCGCATGGGCCTCGACTACGTGGACGTCTTCTACTCGCACCGCCTCGACGCCTCCACGCCGCTCGAGGAGACCATGACCGCGCTCGACACGGCTGTCCGGCAGGGCAAGGCGCTCTACGTCGGGATCTCCTCGTACGACACGGAGCGGACCCGTCAGGCGGCGGCGATCCTCCGCGACCTCGGCACCCCGCTGCTCATCCACCAGCCGTCGTACTCGATGCTCAACCGCTGGATCGAGACCGAGGGCCTCCTCGACGCCGCGGACGAGCTCGGGTTCGGGGTCATCGGGTTCACGGCGCTCGCGCAGGGCCTGCTCACGGGCAAGTACCTCGACGGCGTGCCCGAGGGGACCCGCGCCGCCGCCGGCACCTCGTTCGACCCCTCGGTCATCACGCCCGAGGTCGTCGGTCACCTCCGGGCGCTGCACGACATCGCGGCCGCTCGGGGGCAGTCCCTCGCCCAGCTCGCACTCGCGTGGGCCCTCCGCGACGAGCGGGTGACCTCGCTCGTGATCGGCGCCTCGCGGGTCGAGCAGGTCGAACAGAACGTCGCGGCGCTCGACCACCTGTCCTTCACGGAGGACGAGCTGCGCGCCATCGACGAGCACGCGGTGGACTCGGCCGGCATCGACCTGTGGGCGGGCGCTCGGGCCGGCGAGGTCTGAGCGCCGTCGGTCAGTGCGCTCAGCTGCGGGGGCGGTTCAGGTCCCGGGGGTGCCGCCCGCCGCCGCGCCGGGGTCGGGGTCGGGATCGGGGTCGGGGCCTGTTCCGGCCCCGTCCCTCGGGCGGCTGCCGTGGAGGCCACCCGGCGTGAAGTCCCCTTGGCGCAGGCCGTCACGGACCGCGCGGAGGGCCGCAACGAACCCGGCGTCGAACCGTTCGTCGTCCGGGTCGGGGTCCGCCAGCGTCTGCGCGATCCACGTGTCCAGTTGCCGCGCCACCGACAGGTGCGCCAGGTACTCGACGGGCCGGTCCTGCAGGAGCCGGTCGATGCGCGACGCCGAGTAGCTGCGGAGGCGGTCCGGCTCGAAGTCGAACACGCTGGGGATCAACATGACATGAAGCTAGACGGTCTAGCGATCTCCGTCCGGGGGGTTGCGCAAAGCGGACCGGATGGAGGCCACTCCGGGCCTCCATCCGGTCCGCGCGATCGAGCGTCAGCGCGTCAGCGCGTCAGCGCGTCAGCGCGTCAGCGCGTCGAGATGATGTACGTCACGGACGAGCCGGGCGTGCTGATGCTCACGGTGTAGCGGTCGCTGGTGTAGGTCGCCTGCGTGGCGGTGCCGCCGCCCTGCTTGGTGAAGCCGGCAGACGCGAGTGCCTGGCCCGCCTGGGCGAAGCCCTTCCCGCCCTTCGGCGAGACGGTGGCGCTCCAGCCGTCGCTGGCGTTGCCGCGGGCGACGATCACGTCACCCTTGACGACGGGCACGGCCTTCGGGAAGTTCGCCGGCAGCTTCGACGAGGACGACGACCCCGATGCGGAGGAGGCCGACGCGGAGCCGGAGGAACCGGCGGAGGTGCTCGAGCTGCAGCCGGCGAGCAGTGCGGCCGCTGCGAGTGCGGTCGCGGCGCCGACCACGAATCGGGTGGAACGGGTGGTGCTGTGGAGCTGGTGCATTGATCCTTCTGGGACTCGGTGCGTTTCCTGTGGACACACCAGGATCGCACTGACTCCCTGCGTCTCCGGTCGACGTCAGCGCGGCAGGAGCCGGAGCGGCACCCCGGCGTCGCGGAGCGCGAGTGTGGCGAGGACCCGGACCGCGTCGGGCTCCCCGGCCCGCCACCGCTCGACCACGGTGGGTTCCACGGCACGCAGCGTGCGGGGGTGCGCGTGCGCCAACGCCTGTGCCGCGAGGGCTTCCAGTCCGAGCGGTGTGCGCAGCAACGCCCGGACCGCGGCCGCCCGCCGCACGAAGCCGCCCCGCCGGCGCAGCCACAGGACGACGACGAGGAGGACGGGCAGGCCCGCCACGACGACGCCGACGAGGACCGCGACGTGGTGGGCTGCCTCCTGCTGGTCGCGCCCCGCGGCGACGAGGGTCCGGGCGGCGTCACTCGCGTTCCGGAACGGCGTGCTCACGGCACGGCCCGCGAACGGCAGGTCGGCGATGCGGTCCGCCGCCCGCGACATGGTGCTGCGGAAACCCTCACCCGCGTCCTGCACGCGCCGGCCAACGTCACCGAGTGCGGCGATCGACGCCCCGACCGCGCGCCCGAGCAGGACCGCCAGGACGATCGCGACGAGGGCAACCACGTCGGCGACCAGCTGCCGCACACGACGGACGGGATCGGCGGCGTACAGCTGCATGGGGCCTCCTCGCGTGGGCCCCGAGGCCCGGAACGGACCCGTTCATCATCGTCGTCCCGCGGACGGCGCGCCGAGGATCGGCCGACATCCGCCTCCTGCGCCGGGGCTCAGGCCGCGGTCGGGTCCTCGTCGCCGAGCTGCGCGACGAGGTCCTGCACCCGCGCCGCGGTCTCCGACGTCCGACCGGCCGCGGGCGCGCTGAAGAAGTCGTCGAAGCCGGGCAGGTCGTCGGTGCCGGTGTCGACGACCGCGCGGTACCCCATGGTCCACGCCGGGAACCGTCGCTCGGCGATCGACTCCTGCGCGACGAGCTGGACCGCACCGTGGCGCGGGTCCGACGCGATGATCGCGTAGCGCTCGCGCACGGCGTCGTCGGGGCCCTCGAGCACCTGCATGAACTGCCCGTCCTGGTGCAGCAGGACGCCGGTCAGACCGGCACGGGCGTTGTTCGCGCGGCTGTTCAGGAGCAGGACCGCCAGGTCGTCATCCGTGAACGGGTAGGTCGCGGAACTGGTGTAGACGGTGGACAGCACGACGGTTCTCCTCAGGTGGGGATCAGGGGTAGGACCCAGATTCCACCCCCGACCGCCGCGAGCGGGACACCCAGTTCGGGGCGCATCGGGGAAGCACGGCCCGAACGGTGCCTCCGAGCCGGTCCAGGAGGCACGAGTAGACGGGATGCAGTCGTCGTACCCCGTCGGCGGAGTCAGCGTCGACAGGACCACCCGAGATCACGACACCCGAGACGGACCCGAGATGCTGCACCGTCGACCGACCACCGACCCCGTCACGACGAGCGATGACGCGCTGCTCATCGCCGTCTGCGGCGGCGACCGCGAGGCCTTCCGCCAGCTCTACGTCCGGCTGACGCCGCGCCTCGTGTCGTTCGCCCGCCGGACGCTCGTCGACCACGCCCAGGCCGAGGAGGTCGTGCACGACGTCCTCCTCGACGTCTGGTCCGACGACACGACACCGTACGACCCCGCGCGCGCTTCGGCGACGAGCTGGCTCCAGACCCTCACTCACCGTCGCGCCGTCGACCGGGTCCGGTCCATCGAACGCACCCGACAGCGGGAGATCCGCGTCGGGATGCGGGACTTCGAGCCGGTCGACCACGACGCCGCCGAGCGGTTGGACGTGCTGGCCGAGTGGGTCGCGGTGCGGAACGCGCTCGCCGACCTCACGCCGAACCAGCGATCCGCCGTGCTGTTGCGGTACCGCGACGGGCTCACGGACCTGGAGGTCGCCGACCGGTTGAGCGTCCCGGTCGGCACCGCGAAGACGCGGATCCGGAGCGGTATCCGCAGCCTCCGCCGCTGCCTCAGCGGGACGGTCTGACGGCGCGCGTCAGCGCGACGACCCAGGACGGTCCGGGCGGCGGTCGCCGCGACTCAGAGCGACCAGGCGTCGTCGACCCACGTCGACGGCGTGAGCGGGGCGCGCACCTGGTACCGCTCCTCCCAACCGCGCTCGAGGCGAGAGGCTGCCCGGTCGAACGCCGACATCAGGTCGAGGTCCTGCCGGAGCAGGGCCTGCAGCTGCAGGCCCTCGTAGAGGGCGATGAGCTGCTCCGCGCCACGACGGGGGTCCATGGTGTGCGGTGCACGACCGACGGCGACGTCGTGCTCGAGACCGCGGCGGATCTGCGTGACGAACAGCTGGTACCGCGACTGCAGGTAGGGGGCCATGGGGTGCGTGCAGTCGCTCGCGACGCTCGCGAGGGCGACGAGCAGGCGCATGAGCGCGGGCTGCCGGACGTTCGACGCCACCATCGCGCGGAGGAACTCGACGGTGCTGACGTCGCCGAGGGTGTGCTCGATGGCTTCGGTGCGCTGGCCGTTCCACCGGTCGACGGCGGCGAGCACGAGGCCGTCCCACGACGGGAAGTGCTGGTGGAGCTCTTCGAGCGAGATGCCGATGCGGGCGGCGACGGCTTCCGGACGGGCCTCGTGGAAGGGCACCTCGTGGAGCAGGTCGACGGCCCCGTCGACGATGATGACGCGGAGGTGGAGCGTCTGGGCAGCGGCGGCAGCGGCCGCGGTGTCCGCGTTGGTGTGGTCGAGCATCATGCCCCTTCGTGGAGACGGGAGGGCGGACGACGTTGGCACCCTGGTCCGGTCTGGCGGACGTCGTGTCCGTCCCCACGATCAAACCGCCCAGAAGGTTTCTTCCGCACCCCCCGGTCCGGGGGTCCTCTCTTCAGGGGACAACCGGGGGGCGGCGCCCTCGGGGCATCGGGAGCGACGCCGTAGCATGACCACACCCGACGCGGGCCCCGAACCCGCGACCCCGTATCCCAGGAGCACCATGTACCCGAAGCATGCCCTCGTCCGCCGTGTCCGGATCCCGATCGTGGGCGGTGTCACCCTCGCCGTCGCGGGCGCCCTCGTCCTGGCCGCCGGCCCCGCAGCCCACGCCACCGAGGTCTCCGGCGCGATCACGAACGTCACCGTCAGCCCGACCGCGCCGGCGCTCGGCAGTCAGCTCCGCACGTCCATCGACTGGTGCGCGCCCGCCGACGCCCACGCCGGTGACACGTTCGGCCTCACGTTGAGCGACCACCTCGGTCACCTGCCGACGGGCTTCGACCTGGACGACCCTGCCACCGGTGTGCCCGTCGCGACGGCAACGATCGCATCGAGCACCCCGTGGATCGTCTCGTTCACGTTCACGAACTACGTGGACACGCACCGCGACACCTGCGGCACGGCGTACGTCCAGTCGGACTTCAACGGCACGACGACCCCGGGCGGTGTCACCACCCCGATCACCTCGACGACGAGTGACGGGCGGCAGTTCACGACGCCGATCACGCCGACCGGCCCGGCCTGGGGTGACCCGGTGGCCGCGTCGAAGTACGGCACGTGGGCGCGGCCCGACCAGGGCCGGACGAACCCGACGGACGCGGTCGTCTGGCACATCGACACCCCGAACGGCCCGTTCGCCTCCGCCACGACCACCGACGCCGTTCCCGCCGGACAGACCTGGCAGTTCGACTGCACCACGGTGCAGCTCTCCGAGGGCTCCTACGTCGACGGCGTCTACACGCACATCGCGGACCTCGCCGGATCGGACTTCCCGGTCACCTGCTCCACGTCCAGTCTGACCGTGTCCTGGCCGGCGCTCGCCGTCGCGGACCAGTACCGCGTCGAGGTCGCGACCTCCGAGCAGACGGCGAACGGTGACGGTCCGGCTCGTACCGAGCAGAACGTGGCGACCGTCACCACCCGCGCCACCGACGGCACGACCGCCACGACGGATGCCGGTGCACAGATGATCCAGGCGAGCGCGGGCGGCATGGGGCAGGGCGTCGCCGTGGCCGTCGCGCCGATCGCGACGCCGACGCCGTCCCCCTCGGGCGGCACCGCGAGCGTGTCCCCGGCCGGAGCGAGCGCCGTACGGGCTGCTGCCGCTGCGACCGACACATCGGGCTCCCTCGCGTTCACCGGGCAGGACGACCGCCCGGCGATCGCGCTCGGTTCGGCCCTGCTCCTGGCGGGGATCGCCGTGCTCGCCCTGGCGCGTCGCCGTCGGCTCACCGTCGACGCGCCCGAGTCGGCTGGATCCGCGACGCCGCGTCACGGCCTCCGTCGGCAGCGCTGACCCCCGGTCCCGGCGGCGCTGACCCACGCCCCGGCGGCGCACCGCGCCGTCGGGACCGGGCCGGCACGGACCGGGCCGGCACGGACCGGGCCGGCACGGACCGGGCCGGCACGGACCGGGCCGGCACGGACCGGGCCGGCGGACACCGCTGGCGCGGCGCCGGGATCGCGGTGCGAGGATGGACGCCATGTCCCCCGACGATCTGGCACAGGGCCTCGCGCAGATGGCGAGCACCGGGTTCGAGCTCGGTGGCGGCGCGGACGAGGTCGCACGGGACGTCCGGCTCATGTGGGAGCACCTCGGCGCTCCGGCCGGTGCCTTCGAGGCCGCGGCCGAGGCCGTCGCGAAGCTGCCGCAGCGTCCGGAGGTGCCCGTCGCCGACCTGGCGCGCCGCGCCCAGATGGAGCGGGCCTTCGGCATCCAGCCGGTCGAGGTCGAACTCGCCGCGGCGCTGTCCGCACGTGAACTGCTGCAGCGCATGGCGCGGATGCGCCCCGCCCCTGACACCCGCTGACGCCCCCGGACGGCCCGGACTTGGAACGCCCAGATCGCAGAACACGCCGCTTCCCGATGGTGGGAAGCGGCGTGTTGTGCGATCTCGTCGCGGTGCTCGGCCGGCGGACCGAACGGCCGGACCCGGGCCCGGGCCGGGCCGGGGCCTGGCCCGGCCCGGCCCGGGCGTCACGGCGTGGGCATGCCACCGTTCACGTGGAGCGTCTCGCCGATGACGAACGAGGACTCACCACTCGCCAGGAACACGAAGGCCGGCGCGAGCTCGGCCGGCTGACCCCAGCGTCCGAGCGGGGTCTCGGCGCCGACCTCAGGCAGCTTCTCGGGGGCCTGGCCACCCGCCGGCTGCAACGGCGTCCAGATGGGGCCGGGAGCGACCGCGTTGACGCGGATGCCCTTCGACGCGAGCTGGCCCGCGAGCCCCTTGGAGAACGTGTTGATCGCACCCTTGGTCGAGGCGTAGTGCACGAGCGCCGGCGACGGCTGGTACGCCTGGATCGAGGTCGTGTTGATGATCGTCGAGCCCGGCTGCAGGTGCGGCAGCGCGGCCTTCGTGATCCAGAACATCGCGTAGACGTTCGTCTTGAAGGTGGCGTCGAACTCCTCGTCCGACAGGTCGGTGAGGTCCTCGACGTGCTGCTGCTTGCCCGCGTTGTTGACGAGGATGTCGAGCCCACCGAGCTCGTCGACGGCCTTCGCCACGAGCTCGCGGCAGAACGCGGCGTCCGTGATGTCGCCGGGCAGCGCGACCGCCTTGCGGCCCGCGTCCTCGATGAGGCCGACGATGCGCTTCGCGTCCTCTTCCTCCTCGGGCAGGTACCCGATCGCGACGTCGGCGCCCTCGCGCGCGTAGGCGATCGCGACGGCTGCGCCGATGCCCGAGTCACCGCCCGTGATCAGGGCCTTGCGCCCCTCGAGTCGACCGGAGCCGCGGTAGGTCTCCTCACCGTGGTCGGCGGGGACGTTCTCCGCCATCTGGGCATCGGTGCCGGATCCGCCGAGGTACTGCTCGTCGGGCACCTTGTCGGCGTAGAGCTTGCTCGGGTCCTGGAACGTGTACTGGTCCGTCATGTCTGGGTCTCCTCCTCCTGGCTGAGGACCCCGACGGTACGCGGGAGACCGGGACGCGCTCACGGCCAGCCGGCGGCGGTTGTCCCCCGGGCGGAGGCGCTCCGGTCCCCGCCCGCCCCGTCGTCAGTCGGCGGGCCGGAACACCGCGATCGGCAGCGCTCCCGGCTCCTCGTCGACGTCGTCGGTGGCGATCCAGGTCCGTCCCTCGTGCTCGATGGTCGTCGGGAGCTCGCCCCGCACGATCAGGCGGATCGGCGGCTGGTCGCCGTCCACGAGGTCCACGCCCCGCGCGCGGTCGTCACCGGTGTTGTCGACCACGTACTCCGTCATGGGTGCAGTCTGTCACCGTCCGGCGGCCCAGGTGTCGAGCCGCTCGAGCGCGCGCAGAGCCGCGGCCCGGTCGCCGCCCCGGTCGGGAGGCACGGGGGCCCCCGCCCCGTCGCGCGCGTCGGGCGAGCCGACCCAGACCCGACCGGAGGCACCGTCGACGGTCACGAGGTCACCGACGCGGACGACCACCCCGGAGGGGCCCGTCCCGGTCGCGTCGTCCCCGGCTCCCGTGAGCACGAGGTCACCGGCGCCGACCACGGCCGGGACGCCCCACCCCCGCGCGACCACGGCCGCGTGACTGGCCAGGCCGCCCCGGCAGGTGACGATCGCGACCGCGGCGGACATCCCGACGACGTCCTTCGGGCTGGTCTCACGACGCACGAGCACGACGTCGCCGTCCGCGGCGAGCGCGGCCTCGGACGAGAACACGACCGCCCCGGTGACGATCCCGGGCGACGCGCCGAGCCCGGTCACGAGCAGCGTCCCGCCAGCGGGAGCACCGTGCGCGTCGTCACCGTGCTCCGTGGCGGAACCAGCACCACCCGTCTCGAGGTCGCGCCGCGCCCGCTCCCGGACCTCCTCCGGGACGCGCGCCACGGCCTCCTCGGGCGTCAGCGCGACCTCCGGGTCGTCCACCAGGTCGACGGCGGTGCGCACGGCGGCGACCGCGCTGAGCTTGCCGGCGCGGGTCTGGAGGAACCAGAGCCGTCCCTCCTCGATGGTGAACTCGACGTCGCAGACGTGGCGGTAGTGGGCCTCCAGGCGGCGCAGCGCGGCCATGAGGTCGACGTACACCTGGGGGTCGAGGTCGGCGAGGTCGCGGACCGGCACCGGGTGCGCACTGCCGTCGACGACGTCCTCGCCCTGGCCGCGGACGAGGTAGTCGCCGTACGGGCCCGGCGCGCCGGTGGCCGGGTCGCGCGTGAACACGACGCCGGTCCCGGAGCGTGGTCCGCGGTTGCCGAACACCATGGCCTGCACGGTGACGGCGGTGCCGGCGTCGTCGTCGATGCCGTCGCGGGCGCGGTAGGCGCGGGCACGCTCGCTGTCCCACGACGCGAAGACCGCGGCGATCGCCTCGCGGAGCTGCTGCTCGGGGTCGTGCGGCACGGGCCGCCCGGCGAGCTCGGTGATCCGTCGTCGCAGCGTGCGGGCGTCCTCGGCGTCGGCGAGCGCCTCGACGGACACGCCCATGACGATCGTGGCGTACATCCGGAGGAAGCGCCGGTGGCTGTCCTCGGCGAACGCCTCGTCCCCGGTGACCCGGGCGAGCCCCCGCACGGTGTCGTCGTTGAGCCCGAGGTCGAGGACCGTGTCGAGCATCCCGGGCATCGAGACGGCGGCGCCGCTCCGAACGGACAGCAGCAGCGGATCGTCCGGGTCGCCGAGCCGGCGGCCCATCCGCTCGCCGAGCGCCGCGACGTGTGCCGCGACGACGGCGTCGAGCGAGGAGGGCCAGCCACCGTGACGCCACCGACGGAAGACCGGCAGCGCGATCGTGAACCCCGGGGGCACGGCGAGTCCCAGCGCGGTCATCTCGGCGAGGCCCGCGCCCTTGCCACCGAGCAGCTCCGTGAGCTCGCGGGCGGGCACGCCGTGGTGGTGGTCGAGCGCGAACACGGCGTCGTCGAGCGCGCGGTCCCGCGGTTCGACACACGGCTCGGACGGGGAGGACATCACGGCGCTCCTGGGGTGGGAAAGGTGTTCCACAGTAGCCAGTTCGTCGCCGGACGCGACTACGGTTGGCGACCATGACGATCGGGAGCCCGACGGCGGGCGTCGACCTGATGGACCTCACCGCGTTCGCGGACGACCGCGAGATGGCGGTGTTCGCCGCGCTCCGGGAGCAGGACCCCGTGCACTGGAACGCCCCGTCGCACCGCGGGCCGGGCTTCTGGGCGCTCACTCGGTACGCCGACGTCAAGGCCGCGGCGAGCGAGATGCCGCAGCTGACGAGCGCCGAGGGCACGCAGATCCTGGACCGCAAGGTGGAGGGCGCGCTGCAGAGCCTCCACAACATGGACGGGCAGGAGCACGTCGCCCTGCGCCGGGTCACGATCCCGCACCTGCGGGCCGTGAAGATCCAGCAGTGGCAGGCCATGATCGACGAGGCCGTGACGCTCCTGCTCGACGAGGCGGAGGCCCGCGGCACCTTCGACCTGGTCGAACGCATCAGCGCCCGCCTGCCGATGCTCGTGCTGTCCCGCGTCCTCGGCATCCCCGCGTCGGACGCGCCCCGCATGGTCGACTGGACGAACCGGTTGACGAGCTCCGACCCGGACCACCTGGTCGACGCCGACGCCCTCGCCGAAGCGCGGGACGAGGTCATGGGGTACTTCCAGCGCCTCACCGAGGAGCGTCGCGCCGACCCCCGGGACGACCTCATCAGCGTCATGGCGAACGGCAGCGTGGCCGGGCAGCCGCTCACCTGGAACCAGCTGGCGGCGTACTACATCGTGCTCGTGGCGGCCGGGAACGAGACCACGCGGCACCTCGTCTCGGGCGGCACGGTGGCGCTCCACGAGCACGACGCGTGGGCGCGGCTGGAACGTGACCGCGGCCTCCTGCCGACGACCGTCGAGGAGATGTTCCGCCACGTCAGTCCGGTCGCCGCGATGCGCCGGACCGCACTCGAGGACCTGACCATCGACGGGCGCGACGTCGCCGCGGGCGACAAGGTCGTCCTGTGGTTCTCGGCCGCGAACCGTGACCCCGCAGTGTTCGAGGACCCGGACGAATTCCGCCTCGACCGCACGCCGAACGACCACCTGAGCTTCGGGTGGGGCGCGCACTTCTGCCTCGGGTCGCACCTGGCGCGGGCGGAGGTCCGGTCGTTCTTCGGCGCCGTGCTCGACCGCGGGATCCGGTTCGAGCTCGACGGGGAGCCGGAACGCCTGCGGGTGAACCTGTTCCGCGGGTGGGACCGCGTGCCGGTGCGTGTGGTCAGGACGGGAGGCGCGGCATGAGTCCCGAGACCGGTGTCAGCACCACCGCCGCTCCCGTCGACGCGGTCGTCGTCCCCGACCGCTCCGTGTTCATGGGCGGCGGCTGGGTCTCGCCCGACGACGAGGCCCCGCTCGACGTCGTGGACCCGGCGACGGAACGGATCATCGGCACCGTCCTCGACGCGTCCGCCGACCTCGCGCATCGCGCACTGCTCGACGCCCGGGAGGCCTGGCCCGCCTGGGCCGCGCTGCCACCGTCCCGACGTGCCGGGCTCCTCGACGCGCTCGCCGCGGAACTCGAACGGCACGGCGACGCCCTCGCCGAGCTCGCGACGCACGAGATCGGCATGCCCATCCGGGAGTCCCGCGCGGTCCAGGTCGACCTGCCCGTCAAGGTGCTCCGCTCGACGGCGGCGATCGCCCGGCAGCTCGCCTGGGACAGCCGCGACGCCTCGGGCAGCTCCGTCGTGCGCGAGCCGGTCGGCGTGGTGCTCGCGATCACGCCGTGGAACTTCCCCGTCCACCAGATCGTGGCGAAGCTCGCGCCCGCACTCGCCGCGGGCTGCACGGTCGTGCTCAAGCCGGCCGAGCTCACGCCGCTCAACGCGCTGTTCCTCGCCGAGCTCGGGCGCCGAGCGGGGCTGCCCGCCGGGGTGTTCGACGTCGTCACCGGGACCGGCGCGACGACGGGCGAGGCGCTCCTCCAGGACGAGACGTGGGACATGGTGTCGTTCACCGGCTCGCTCGCCGTCGGTCGGCACATCGGCGCCGTCGCCGGGTCGCGGATCAAGCGCGCGACGCTCGAACTCGGCGGCAAGTCCCCCGCGGTCGTGCTCGACGACGCCGACCTCGACCTGGCGGTGCGGACCACCGTGCGCAACTGCTTCACGAACGCGGGCCAGAAGTGCAACGCGCCGACACGGCTGCTCGTGCCGGCGGACCGGCTGCACGACGCGGTCCGGATCGCGGCGGAGTCCGCCGACGCGTACGTGCTCGGGGACCCGCTCGATCCCGGGACGACGATGGGTCCGGTCGTGTCGGCGGAGCAACGCGCGAAGGTCCTCCGGTTCGTGGACACCGCACGAGCCGCGGGGGCGACGGTCGCCACGGGCGGCACCGCCGTCGACGGCACGGGGTTCTTCCTGCGCCCGACGATCGTCACCGACCTCGCCGAGGACGCCGAGATCGTCCGCGAGGAGGTGTTCGGTCCGGTCCTCGTCGTGCAGGGTCACGCGGGCGAGGACGACGCGGTCCGCATGGCGAACGACACCCCCTACGGCCTGTCGAGCGAGGTCTGGTCGGCGGACGAGGTCCGCGCGGCGGCGATCGCCCGACGCATCCGTGCCGGTCAGGTGCGGGTGAACGGCGTCCGCACCCCGGCCCTCCCGGTCTCGCCGTTCGGCGGGTACGGACAGTCGGGGCTGGGGCGCGAGATGGGGCCGTTCGCGATCGAGGAGTACCTCGAGGTGAAGGCCGTGCTCGGCGACCCCGTGCTCGATCCGACCGCGACCACCGCCGCACCAGCGGCGGCGGGGCAGGACCCGCTCGCGTGAGGGCCGCCGTCGTCACCGAGGCCGGTGGTCCGTTCGTCGTCCGCGACGACGTCGAGCACCGCGCGCCCGGCCCCGGCGAGGTCGTCGTCCGGATCCGCGCCGCGGGCCTGTGCCACACCGACCTGTCCCTGGCCGCGGGCGCGTTCGGGCAGCGGCTCCCGGCCGTCCTCGGGCACGAGGGCGCGGGCGAGGTCGTCGCGCTCGGTCCGGCGGTGGACACCGTGGCGGTGGGCGACCGCGTCGTCGTGTCGTGGGTCCCCCGGTGCGGACACTGCTCGGCGTGCCGCCGCGGCGAACCGTACATCTGCCGGAACCGCCCCCGATCGTCGGCGCAGGGCGCGGCGATGACGGCCGGCGGTGCGGACGTGGTCGCCGGGATGGGCACCGCGACCCTCGCCGAGGAGACCGTGCTGCCCGTGACCGCGCTCGTGCCGCTGCCCGAGGACGTGCCGTTCACCGTCGGTGCGCTGCTCGGCTGCGCCGTCCCGACCGGGTTCGGTGCCGCCGTCGACACCGCGCACGTCGCCCCGGGTGAGACCGTCCTGGTGATCGGGGCCGGTGCGGTCGGGCTCAACGCCGTGCAGGGCGCCCGGATCGCGGGTGCGACCACGATCGCGGCGGTCGACCCGAGCGCGGACCGCCGTCGCCTGGCCGCGGAGCTCGGCGCGACGACGACCGCCGCGCCCGGGGACCTCGACGGTGCCGCGCTGACGGACGGCGAGGGCTTCGACGTCGCGATCGACGCGGTCGGGTCGTCCGGCACGATCCGGGCCGCGTGGGACGCCGTCCGACGCGGTGGTCGGGTGGTGGTGGTCGGCGCGGGCCGGAGCGACGACCCCGTGCGGTTCAGCGCCCAGGAGCTGTTCCACGAGCAGAAGTCGATCACCGGGTCGTTCTACGGCTCGAGCGACATGTGGCGGCAGGTCCCGCGCATGGTCGACGCCTGGCGTGCCGGGGACCTCCGGCTCGACGCGTTCCTCACCGACGTCGTGTCCCTCGACGACCTCGGACCCGCGGCCGCCCTCCAGCGCGCCGGCGAGGTCCTCCGCGTCGTGGTGACCCCGTGACGCCCCCGCCGGTCACCCCGGAGGACCTCACCGCCGCCCTCCGCGCCGGCGGCAGCATCGGCCCGGACGCGGTGATCGACGCGGTCCACGCGCGGCCCATCGGGATCGGCGCGTTGGCCGACACGTTCCTCCTGACGCCGACCTGGAGGCGCGGGACCGGCCCGACGACGCTGGTCGCCAAGCTGCCGTCACGTGATCCGCAGGCCGCCGCGACCGCAGCCTCCATCGGCGCCTACGCGCGGGAGGTCCGGTTCTACGAGGAACTCGCTCCGCGCGCCACCGTGGACACGCCGGCACACCTCGGCACGATCACCGTGGACGGGGAGCGCGTGGGCCTCCTGCTCGAGGACTGCTCGACCCTGGCGCCCGGCGACCAGCTCGACGACGCGCCCCTGGCGGTGCTCCAGCGTGCTCGGCAGCAACTCGCGGCGCTGCAGGCGCCGTTCTGGGACGACCCCGCGACGGCCTCCCTCGACTGGCTCCACCGCCGGCAGGGCGTCCCCATCCCCGGCATCCACGAGCGCATGCGGCGTTCGTGGTCGACCGCCGCCGATCGGATCGCCGGCGGCTTCGCCCCCGAGGAACTCGCCGCGATCGACCGGTTCGTGGGCACTGCCGACGCCTGGGCCGCTTCCCTGGACGGCCCGTTCACGGTGAGCCACCACGACTTCCGGATGGACAACTTCCTCGTCGGCACCGACCCCGAGCGGGTCGTCGTGCTCGACTGGCAGACCGTGGGCTGGGGCGCCCCGATGTTCGACGTGGCGTACCTGCTCGGCACGTCCCTCGGCCCGGAGCGGCGTCGGCGTGTCGAACGCGACGAGGTGGCCCGGCACGTCGACGAACTCGGCGCGGCCGGCGTCTCCTGGTCGTTCCCCGCGGCGTGGGAGGCCTACCGCCGTGCTGCCCCCGCCGTGCTGCTCATGCTCGTGCCGCCCACGGGGAGCGTGAAGACCTCGCCCCGGACCGACGCGATGTACCGCCGGCTCCTCCGTCAGGGCGCCCGCATGGTGCTCGACCTCGACGCGCTCGAGCTCCTGCCCACGGGGGCGGTGTGAATGGGCGTCGTGGCGCGCCCGCCCACCAGGGCCTGGAGCGCTGGGACGACCTGCCCGTCCACCAGACGCCCGCACCGCTCGCCGTCCCCGCCACGGACGAGCCGCGCACCTACGAGCGGTACTGGTTCGCCGCCGCGAGCACCGACGGCGCCGCCATGATCGGCCTCGTCGTGACGGTGCACCCCGTCGTCGGGACGATCGACGCCGCGTTCAGCGTCTCCGACGGTGATCGCGCCGAGACCCTGTTCGTGACCGACGCGCTCCGCCATGGCCGGGAGGACCTGGTCGCCGGCCCCGTCCGGCTCACCCTGGTCGACCCCATGCGCGTGCTCCGGATCCGGGTCGACGGCCGGGACGGGTTCGCGGCCGACGTCGTGGTCACGGCGACCACACCGGCGATCACCGAGGACCGCGTCACCCGCGTCCGCGACGGTGCGGTCGTGCAGGACCGCACGCGGTACGTGCAGCTCGGTTCCGTCGCCGGGACCGTCCGGTCACCGCTCGGCGCGTGGACGCTGGACCCGGTCGCCTGGCGTGCCGGTCGTGACCACTCCTGGGGCGTCCAGGAAGCCGCGCGCCCCGCAGCCGGTCCGGCAGGGGAGACCGGCGCACGCCCCTCGTTCTTCTGGCTGATCGGGGCGTTCGATGACGTCGCCGTGCAGGCCGTCACCCACTCCGAGGCCGACGGCACGCGGTACGGCGAGTACGCTGCCGTCGCCCCGACGCTCGCCACCGGGGCGGACGTCGTCGGACCGGGTGCCCGCCAGCAGGCGCGTCCGGTCCGCGGCGTCACCGTCGCGCGCTCCCCGGGCACCCGGCGCGTCGCCACCGCCCGCCTCGCCCTCGGCGGCGGGCACCCTGAGGCGCCGGACGACGTGCTGTCCGTGACGTCGCACCACGTCGTCCTCCCGCGTTCCGTCGGCTACGGACACCCGACCCGTGTCCCCGGCAGCGTGCCTCCCGACCGGCCGGTGATCGCCACCGAGTCGTGGACGATCGCCGACCTCGACCCGACGGCACCCGAGAACCACCGCTCACTGCAGTTCGCCCGACTCGACCGCGCCGACGGCGGCGTGGGGTGGGCGTTCATCGACCAGTCCGGCTGACGCTCTGACGAGCGCACCCCTCGGACCGGCCGTCCGGTCCGAACACCCCTCGATCACCAACCGCGCAGCGCAGCGCACCGACACGGAGGACCGACATGGCCCAGCAGCTCACCGACGACGAGACCACCTTCGAGCAGGTCGGCACCGGCCTGACGGTCTACGAGACCGACGACCTCGTCGAGGGCGTGGCGAAGTGGCTCGAGACACCCGAGGACGTCATCGCCTTCGCCGACCTCGACGACGTGTCCGACGTCGTCGTGATCGCCCGCGGCGGCACCACGACCTTCCTGACGATGGCGCTCAACGCGGGCATCCGCGGCGTCGTCACGCTGCAGGGCGCCCCGGAGAGCCACCTCGGCATCCTCTGCCGCGAGTACGGCATCCCGGCGGTGATGTCGGTCACGTTCGACAAGGGCGTCCGCACGCCGCGCGGCGAGGTGGTCCCCGCCGACGGCGTGCGGATCCGGCTCGACGTGTCGTCGCGGCCGGGAGGCACGGTGAGCGTCGAGCGCGGTGCTCCCGTCGACGACTCCCCGGCGCCCGAGAGCGCCGCCCCGGCGATGAGCCAGGAGGAGTTGGCGCAGATCATGCTCCTGCTCGAGAAGTTCGGTGGCGTCGTGCCGAAGGGTTCCGAGGGCGATGCCGTCATGCAGGCCGAGATGACCACCCGGGTGCTGTACACCGACGCGGAGTCGATCCACCGCGACCTCACGCGCGAGGAGGTCAACGAGGCGATCCGCTACTACACCTGGAACGAGTGGGACGCCCTCGCTTCGCGCGCCACCGAGGGTGAGTCCGGACTCATCCCCCGCCAGGAGTACGAGGCCATGGGGATCATGAACTGCTGGTTCCAGCACCCGCGGTGGCTCCGTGCGATCGAGGACAGGATCGGGATCGACGGCGTCGTCGACATCGCGTCGATCGCCAAGCGCGAGATCGGCACCAAGGTCAACATGCTGCACATCTGGGCGCTCGCCACCGCGCCGTCGTTCGGGCGGGGCATCGCGCTCGAGCTCGGCCTGCACGACGCCGACTACGAGGCCGACCGGATCCGCGACGCGTTCGGCGTCGTCCGTCGGCTCTACAACGGGTTCTGGGGCGACGGCCCGATCCTCACGTCGATGCAGGGGTACCGTGCCGAGGTCCTCGACCGCGACTGGATCGACCGCTTCAGCCAGGACCGGATCGCCCTGGGCGTGGACGCCGACCGCTCGACGTTCCAGCGGTTCCAGGGAGCCGCGGAGCTCATGGGGTTCCTGCTCCACTTCGACAACCGGCTCGGTGTGTCGGATCACGGGCCCTACCCGACCGACGACGGCGGGTTCGTCCTCGTCCGCGACATCTTCCTCAACGAGCCCGCCTGGCACTGGAACGACCCGGCCTCCCCGCTGCCCTGGTCCGTCACGACCGCGATGTTCTTCGGCCCGGACTCCGGCCTCGACGTCCAGGTCATCGACATCTCGACCGCGTTCACGAACCCGGCGAACTACGTGCCGTACATCCAGGGCGTGGCGGCGTACACCCGACCGACCTGGGACGCGCCGATGTCCGACATCGACGTCCTGTCGCTCGAGGACATGGCCGCCCTGCGCACGCAGATCGAGGCGCAGTCCGCCGCCCTGTACGGACGGATCGCGAGCATGGACCGCCGCGAGAAGATCGAGGCGGGCGCCCTCACGTACACCGCGGGCTTCGCGCTCCCGTTCGCCCGCGCCGCAGGCCTGCTCGACGAGCTCATCGCCGATCACGACTTCCTCGGGATCCACCCCGCGGTCGCCGCCTGCTACGACACGATCGTCAGCGGGGTCGCGACCGAGATGATCCCACGACTGTTCCTCACGGGGTCGTGGGGCAACCCCGTCCCCGAGACCGCCGCGACCGGTCTCGTCGCCGACGAGACCGAGTTCGCCGTCCTCCAGGCGCTGCGCGTCCGCGGGTTCGCCACGACCGAGCAGATCGCCGAGAGCACCGGGCTCGACGCCGCGGCGATCGACGCGACACTCGCCGCCACCGACGAGCGCGGACACACCCAGCCGACCGGGGGACGTCGGGCCATGCACACGCTCACGCCGGCCGGACGCGCCCGCGCCGTGCTCCTCGCGGGCGACCGACTCAGCGCCACGCAGCGCAGCACCGTGGCGGACGTGTACGAGTCGTTCCTGTTCCCGAACCGCGACGTCAAGCAGCTCACCGCGGACGCGCAGGCGGGAGCGGACGTCACGGAGCGACTCGAGGTCGTGCACGGGCAGATCGGAGCCGTGCTCGCTCAGCTCGGTGATGTCGACCCGCGCTTCGGTCGGTACGGCGAGCGGCTCGAGCGGGCGATCACGGCCTACCGCGGAGGCGACCGGGACGCCCTCGCCCGGCCCCTGTCCGGCTCGTACCACGACGTGTGGATGGAGCTGCACGAGGACCTCATCGCGACGCTCGGGCGGGAGCGCACGGAGGACGACGAGTGACCCACGCCCACCGCACCTCCAGTCCGACGTCGGTGGGCCGGCGAGACGTCACCGAGTGGCGGAGCCCCGCGGGCCGACGCCTGGCCGACCGCCACCAGCGGCTCGTCGACCGGGTCGGCGCGCACCGGGCGCTCATCGGCCTGCTCGCCGTCGGGGGCGGGGTCGCGGCCGGCGCGACCTGGCTCGCGGCGACGATCTACGACGACGTGGCCGACCGCAACGGCATCGCGAGCCTCGATCAGCCCGCGCTCGCCTTGGCCAAGCGGCTCCGCTCACCCGCGCTCGACGGCACGGCGGCGGCGATCGCGCACGGGTTCGGCCCGGTCGGCATGCCCCTGCTCGCGGCGGCAGCGGGTGGTGCGTTCGCGCTCGAGCAACGGAAGGCCGCGCCGTTCACGCTGCTCGCCGCTGCCGGGCTCGGCTCGCTCGCCATGACCGTCGCCGGCAAGCGGATCATCCACCGCCACCGGCCGGGCCGTCGTGACGCGATCCCGCCGTACGAGCGGTCGCCGTCGTTCCCGTCCGGGCACACGCTCAATGCGACGACGATCGCCGGGATCGTCGCGTACCTCCTCATGCTGCGGCAGCGTCGGCAGGCACCGCAGGTGGTCGTCGCCGGGTCGGCCCTCGCCACGATCGCTGGGGTCGGGCTGTCCCGGGTCCTGCTCGGCGCGCACTGGTTCACGGACGTCGCGGTGGGATGGACGACGGGTGCCGGGTGGCTCGCGACGGTCATCACCGTCCACCGACTGCACCTGACGACGGAGCACGGCAGGACGCCGGCCGCCACTGACATCGACGGCCGGCGCTGAGCCTCCCGGTCCGCGCATCCCGGAGGGCCGACACCGGTCCGCAGGTCACGATGCGGACACGGGGGCGTTGCGATTCGATGAATGCCGGTCACGGGAGCCTCCACGGCCCCTACGGTCGAGTGGTGACCGCTCGACCGCTGCTGCTGCCCACGCTCGTCGTGGGCGCGCTGTTGCTCGGCGGATGCAGCACCCCGGGGACCGCGGCGATCGCCGGAGCCACCACCGACGGGGCAGACGCTGCCGTCGCCACGCCGCGCGTGGTCGAGACCGCCAGCCTCCTGAGGACCGATGGCGAGCCCAGCACCGACACGACGATCAGCGCCGCCAGCCTGCGGACCGTCGACGTCATCGAACTCGACGCCGAGCAGCTCCGCCTGTCCGACGGCGACGACCTCGTCGCGGTCGCGCCGATGACCGACGGCGACGCCACCGTGGGCCTCCTCCGTCGGCTGCTCGGCAAGCCGCGGATCACCCGCACGGCGGTGGGTGACGGCGGCACCTGTGTCCCGGCGAGCACGTCGTACACGTGGGGCCGAGGCCTCCGCGTCGTCGACCTCGCGCAGACGTCCACCCGCGGGAACGCCGTCGACATCCGCATGCTCAAGGCGTCGATCACCGGACGGTCGGGGGCCACCGTGCACCTCCAGGGGCCCAACGGTGTCACCGTCGGCGACGACATCCGCGAGCGCATCGCCACGGCCTCGGGCCGCGACAAGGAGTCCTACGCCTCGGGCGACCGCGCGAACTGGCAGATCGTGCTGCAGGAGGGCTGGGTCCTCGATCCGGACGCCTCCGACGCCGAGGTCGACGGCGTCTCCGCGATCACGAAGGGCACCGAGGTCGCCGTCATCGGATCGCCCATGCCGGTGCACTCGTCCGACGACTGCTAGTCCGCGCCCGTCTCAGTCGAGCGGGGTCCCGACCCGGTAGAAGGCGACCGCGTTGTCGACGAGCACGGCCCGGGCGTCGTCGGGATCGAGCCCCTCGACGGCCACGGCGACGTCCTCGTCCCGGAACGGTCGCCGCGCTCGCGTGCTCGGCAGGTCCGTCCCGAACAGGAGCGCGCGCGGGTCGACCCGGTGGACGGCGGCGAGGGTCTCGCGCACGTCGAGGTCCACGCGGCCGAACCCGGTCGCCTTGACACGGAGCCCGCGCTCGACGAGACGCAGCAGGACGTCCCGGTGCGCGTGCGTCATCCCGAGGTGGTCGACGGAGGCACGGGGCAGCGCCCGGAGCACCGGCTCGAGTTCGGCGAGATCCGCCGCGTCGAGGTACAGCTCGACGTGCATGCCGGCGACGTCCCACGCCCGACGCCCGAGCGCCACGAGATCGGTCACCGCCGTGGATCCGCCGCGGTACAGGTTGCAGCGGATCCCCCGGACCCCGGCCGCGGCGAGCGCCCGGAGTCCGTCGTCGGCGATGTCCGTCGGCACGTTCACGACGCCGACGAACGACGGTCCGAGGCGGTCCAGCGCGTCGAGGAGGTACGTCGTGTCGACGCCGTGGAACGAGCCGGACACCACGACGCCGCCGATCACGTCGAACGCCGCCGTGCGGGTCCGGTAGTCGTCGACCGTGAACCGCGGTGGGAGGTACCCGTCGTTCGGCACGAGCGGGAACCGCGGATCGATGACGTGGAGGTGGCTGTCGAAGACCTGGATCGGCACGCCGCCATGATGCCCACCCGTCCCCGCGAGATCGCACCTGCTGCCGCTCTGGAGCTCCCGAGAGGGGCAACGAGTGCGATCTCGCGGGCGGGCGTCAGACGCCCAGGACGAGCCGCGCCACCACCGGGAAGTGATCGCTCGCCGCCCAGGTGCTCGGGTCGTCGTGGTCGATGCGGATGCCCTCGACCTCCACGGGTCCGCGCGTCAGGATCCAGTCGATCCGGACACCCCCGTCCACGGGCGGCTCCCAGCCGTTGAAGCTCGACACGGGGTCGTCGGCACCGGCGCGCGTCCAGGCGTCCGCGAACCCCGCGACCGCCAAGCGTTCCGACGCCGCGGCGAGCCCCGCGCCCTCGTTGAAGTCCCCCGTGACGACGACCGGCCCGGAGGCATCGGCGAGGCGCGCGGCGATGAGGTCCGCGCTCATCCGGCGCACCTCGGCGCCCCGGGACGTCTGGACATAGTCGGTGTGGGTCGTCAGGAGCGTGAAGCGCTCGTCGGTGACGAGGTCGTGGAAGCGCCCCCAGGTCGCCATCCGGACGTGTGAGGTGTTCCAGGTGTTCGACCCGACGGCGTCCGGGGTGTCCGACAGCCAGAACGCGCCGTCCTCCTCGACCGCCACGCGGTCCCGTCGGTGGAACACCGCCGCGTACTCGCCACGCTCGCCGCCCTCGCGTCCCTGGCCGATGTCGCCGTACTCGGGCAGCGCTGCTCGGAGGTCCTCCATCTGCGCGTGGAACGCCTCCTGCACGCAGAGCACGTCGGGGTCGTTCCGCCGGATGATCGCCACGAGCAGCGGCAGGCGATCCGCCCAGTCGTGTGCCGGGTCGTGGTGGTGGTTCTTGACGTTGTAGGTCATCACCGTCAGGGGCACGGCGGTGCGGAGCGTCGCGGCTCCGCCGGTCGTGGAGGGACTGCTCACGCCGTCGACGCTATCGTGCGCCCGTCGTCACGTCCGGTTCCGGACGCGACGACGCCCTCCGTCCGTGCGCGGTCGGAGGGCGTCGGGTCGTGCGATCAGGCGCTGAGCGCCGGGTAGTCCGTGTACCCCTCGGCCGTCGTGCCGTAGAAGGTCGCCGGGTTCGGGGTGTTCTCCTCGGCGTCGCGCTCCCAACGGGTGGCGAGGTCGGGGTTCGCGATGGCGGCGCGGCCGACCCCGACGGCGTCGGCGAGACCAGCCTCGACGAGGCCGATCGCCTCGGTCCGGGTGGTCGGCGCGCTGAACCCGCTGTTCGCGATGAACGGCGCGCCGATGGTGCGTCGGATCCCCTGCACGAAGTCACCGGCGGGCTCGGCGTGGAGCACGTCGACGAACGCGAGCCCGAGCGGGGCGAGTCCCTCGGCCACGGCCGTGTACGTCGCGACGAGGTCGTCGCGGTCGGTCTCGAGCGCACCCTGGATGTTGTGCTCCGGCGAGAGGCGGATGCCCGTCCGGCCGGCACCGACGGCAGCGGCCACCGCGGCGGTCACCTCGACCGCGAGGCGCGCCCGGTTCTCCGGCGTCCCGCCGTACTCGTCCGTGCGCTCGTTCGACGCGGGCGAGAGGAACTGGTGCACCAGGTACCCGTTCGCGCCGTGGACCTCGACGCCGTCGAACCCGGCGCGGATCGCGTTGCGGGCCGCGGCGACGAACTGCTCGACGACCTCGTGCACCTCGTCGGTGGTGAGGGCGTGCGGCACCGGGTACTCGGCCTTGCCGAGCGGCGTGTGTGCCTCACCCGGAGCCGCGAGGGCGCTCGGGCCGACGATGCGCGGCGTCAGCGAGATGTCGGTGTGGGAAACGCGGCCGCCGTGCATGAGCTGCATCACGATCGTGCCCCCGGCGGCGTGCACCGCGTCGGCGACCCGGGCCCACCCGGCGACCTGCTCGTCCGTCTCGATGCCCGGCTGGCCGGGGTACGAGCGGGACTCCTGCACCGGCCAGGTCCCCTCGGTGACGATCATGCCGAGCCCGGCGCGCTGCGCGTAGTGCTCGACGAGCAGGTCGTTCGGGACGCCGTCGACCCCGGCGCGGGTGCGCGTGAGCGGGGCCATGACGATGCGGTTGCGGAGCTGGAGGTCGCCGAACTGGGCGGGGTCGAAGAGGTTCACACGAGGCCCGAACCGCGATCCGGGTTGTTCCATTCCGCAACTTGACCCCCAGAACGGGCGCTTTCCACAGGCTCCCGCCACCGCTTGCATGGAAGGACCGCGCACCACCCATGACGCGACGCCCACCGCAGGAGGACCACCCTGATGGAAACGACGACCGACACCACCGAGTCGGCCACCCAGACGCTCGCGGCCGTGGACGTCCGCATCGGCATCGTCGAGGCGGCCCTGCGGGTGCTGTCCCGCCAGTCCTACCGCCGCACGACGTTGCGGGACGTCGCGGACGAGGCCGGGATGACCCTGGAGCAGGTCGGCGAGCACTTCCCCACGTGGCCGGGGCTCGTCATGGCCACCCTGCACCACTGGCAGACCCTCCGGACCGCGCACCTCCTGGACGTCGGACGGGACCACGGCGTGCTCGAGTTCATGCGTCGCCTGGTCGAGGAGAACCTCGACGACCCCGTGATGGCACGGTTGCTCGTCATGGTGCTCGCGGAGGCGATGGACCCGACGCACCCGAGCGCGCCCTACCTGCAGACGCGCTACGAGGCGTTCCACCAGACCATCCTGACCGCGGTCGAACACGACATCGCGATGGGGCGCTTGCCCCACGACCTGCAGGCGGACCACGCCGCCGAGCTCATCCTCGGGCTCTGGGAAGGGCTGTGGATGCAGTTCCTGCTCCGCCCCCAGATGGACATGCAGGCGGCGTTCGACCGCGCGCTCGGTGTGCTGGTCCGCGACTGGCGCGTGGTCTAACCCAGGTCGCCTGCGTCCGGGGCGAGTGCGCTGAGGTACGCGAAGTGCGCATCGAGCGCACGGCGACCGTCGCGCGTCAGGCCGGCCCAGGTGCGGGCGTGGCCTCGGTCCCGTTGGACCCGGCGGAGCACCACGTAACCGGCGTCGGTGAGCACCCGGAGGTGCTTGCTCAGCGTCGCGTCCGAGACGTCGAGTGCGTCCCGCAACGTCGCGAACTCGACCTCGCCACCGCGTGCCAGCAGCGCGCAGATCTGGAGGCGCTGTGGCGCGTGGATCGTCGCGTCGAACGTCGGTTCCATCGGTGCCGTCACGCGTCGCGTCGCCCGAGGTGCCGTCGTGCGGCCGCGTCCGCGAGCGGACCGGTCAGGGCGGACACGAGCCCGACGACCGTCGCCACCACGATGCCGTCGGGCGCGGTCCACGAGCGCACCACGACCGAGGCCGTGAGCGCGGCGACGGCGACCACCAGGGCGATGACGGACCAGGGAGCACCCGCGCGGAGGAACTGCCACCGGTCCGGGTTCGCCCGCGAGAACCCGACCACGCCCGTGCGGCGCCGTGCCAGGCCGATGGACAGGACGAGCCCGACGCCGAGCGGGAGGAGGTCCCACGCGGATCGGCTCCGCACGCCGTAGACGGTGAGGGCGATGCCGAGGCCGTGCAGCGCGTGGAACCACCACGGTGAGCGCAGGCGGTCGGTCATCCGGGCGCGTGCGGCACGGACGGCTTCGCGGGCTGCGAGCGGGTCGATCGGCCCGAAGGCGCGGTTCTCGTCGATGTTTTCCATGTCGGCAACAATACTGTTTCCAACACGGAAAGCAAGAGGCACGGGTGCGGCGGCCTGCGGACGCCACCGTCGCGGCGGACTAGCGTCGGGCCTCCAGACGGAAGGGACGGGCATGACGGACCTGGGACCACGCGAGACGGGGGCCGGCGACGAACGCGGCCCGCTGCAGAAGGCGGCCGATGCGTCGACCGGACGGCAGGAGCACGGCATCGGCGACCACGCCCACCGCGTGAAGGACACGGCGTACAGCCCCTCGAGCGACGCCGAGACGGAGGCCGCGCAGGACCTCCAGCGCGACGACGCCGACCTGGCGGAGGACGGCATCGACCCGTCGAAGGTCGTGACGGCGCCGGGGACCGGCGGCGCGGACGACGTCGGCGACGTCGAGCCCGAGGCGGGTGACATCCACCTGCCGTTCCAGGCGTCGGACAACGGCGCCGGCGACAACACGACCGGCCCGCGGTAGTCACACCGTGGCACGCACGGGCGGACGCTCCTGCTGTCCCTCCTCGCGCTGCTGTTACTGCGGGGCGGTGTGCGCGGCGCCTGACCCCGAGGTCGGACCTCTGGCGCGGTGGCTCATCGTCGCGCTCGATGGACGTCCCGCAAAGCTGTCGCGCCTACCGTGCCCCGGGTGTCGGAGCCCGAACTCGCCGCAGCGCAGACCACGCCGCGCTCGCACCTGTACGAGATCGACGTGCTCCGGCTCCTCACGTTCGCGTGCGTCATCGCCGTCCACACGGTCAACTACATCGGCGGGTTCGGCGTCGTCACGGACGCGCTGCTCACCCTGCTCCACTTCACGCGTGGGGCGTTCTTCTGGCTGACCGCGTTCGTGCTCACCTACGGGCAGCTCCGTCGGCCGCGGCCGCTCCGCCGGTTCTGGCCGCGGCGGTTCCTGCTCGTCGGGCTGCCGTACGTCGTCTGGTCGGGCGTGTACGTGTTCCTGAACGCGACGATCTCGGACTCGCTCGGTGACCCGATCGCCCGGCTCGTCGACTGGGGGCAGGCGCTCCTGCGGGGCGACGCGGCGGAGCAGCTGTACTTCCTGCTCGTGACCATGCAGGTGTACCTCGTGATCCCGGCGTTCATCTGGGCCGTGCGGCGGTTCCCCGAGGCCCACCTGCTGTTCCTCTCGGTCGCGTTCCTCGTCCAGGGCGCGGTGTTCTGGGTCGCGCGGTACGAGCCCGCGACCGTCGCCTGGACGCACGGCTCCCTGACGAGTGTGTTCACGAGCTACCTGTTCTTCGTCGTGGGCGGCGTCGTCGCCGGCGCGCATGCCGACGCGGTGCTGCGGTGGGTGCGCGGGCACCGGGTCGTCCTCGCGGTCGCACTCACCGCCACCGCCGTGCTCGCCCTCGCCGTCTACGCGCTGAACCGTCACATCGGCCTCGACCTCAGCGACGCGTCGGACGAGATGCAGCCCGTGCAGATCGTGTGGAGCACGGTGGTGACGCTCGCCCTGCTGAGCGTCGGCGCCTGGTGGGCGGACCACCGCCGTCCGGGTTCGTGGGACGACCGAACGCTCGCCTGGGCATCGGACCGGTCGTTCGGGATCTTCCTGAGCCATCCGGCGATGATCACGATCCTGCTCGCGCTCGGCATCACGGCACCGTCGAACCCGACCGCACTGCGCGTGCCGATCGCGTACGTGCTCGTCGTGATCGGTGCGGTCGTCGCCACCGAGGCATTCCGGTGGACGCCGCTCAGCCTGCCGCTGACGGGGCGGCCGATGGTGCGTCGCGCCCGGGAGGCCCGTGTTCAGCCCGTCGGTGAGAACCGGTAGCCCATCCCCGCCTCGGTCACGAGGTACCGCGGGCTCGCCGGATCCGGCTCGAGCTTCTTCCGCAGCTGCGCCATGTACAGCCGCAGGTAGCCGCTGTCGCCCCCGTGCGCCGGACCCCACACCTCGGTGAGGAGCATCTCGCGGGTCATCAAGCGGTCCGGGTGCGCCAGGAGGACCTCGAGCAGCCGCCACTCGGTCGGGGTGAGCCGCACGGGCGCGCCGCTGCCCTCGGCCCGGGTGACCTGCTTGGCGGCGAGATCGACCACGAGGTCGCCGATCCGCACGGTCGGGGCCTCCTCGGCCGACGCACGTCGACGGCCGAGCGCCCGGAGGCGGGCCAGGAGCTCGTCCATCTGGAACGGCTTCGTCACGTAGTCGTCCGCGCCGGCGTCGAGGGCGTCCACCTTGTCGGCCGAGTCCGTCCGCCCGGAGAGCACGAGCACGGGCACCTGCGTCCACGCCCGGAGCGCCTCGAGCACCCCGAGACCGTCGAGCCGCGGCATGCCGAGGTCGAGGAGCACGAGGTCCGGCCGCTGCGTGATGACCGCGTCGAGCGCCGCCCGGCCGTCGCGAGCGGTGACGATCTCGTAGCCACGGGCGCCGAGCGTGACGGACATGGCTCGGACGAGCTGGGCGTCGTCGTCGGCGATGAGGATCTTCACTGATGTCCTTCCTGGCCCGTGGCGGCGATCGGCAGGCGGACGACGACCGTGAGCCCGCCACCCGGGGTGTCGTCGACGCGGATGGTGCCGCCCATGCCCTCGGTGAACCCGCGGGCGAGCGCGAGGCCGAGGCCGAGCCCGGTCTCATTGTCCGTGTCCCCGAGCCGCTGGAACGGCAGGAACACGTCCTCGCGCTGCGCCGCCGGGATGCCCGGACCCGAGTCCGCGACGCGCAGCTCGACGACCGTTCCGGAGACGGTCGCGGCCACGCGGACCCGCGCGCCGTCGGGCGAGAAGCGCTGCGCGTTCGCGAGCAGGTTGACGACGACCCGCTGCAGGAGCACGGGGTCCGCCCACACGGACGGCAGGTCGGCGGGCAGGTCGAGGTCGACGTCCGTGGGGCCGAGCTCGAGCTCGTCGAGTGCGGGGGCGACGACGTCCTCCAGCGCGACCGTCTGCGGCGTCACCGCGAGCACGCCGGCCTGGACGCGGCTCACGTCGAGCAGGTCGGCCAGCAACGCCGCGAGGGACCGCAGGCTCTCGTCGGCGGTGGCGAGCAGCTCCTCCCGGTCGGCGGCCGTCAGCGTGACGTCGGCCGCGCGGAGTCCGCCGATCGCGGCCGTGGCCGCGGCCACCGGGCGGCGCACGTCGTGCCCGACCGCGGCGAGCAGGGCACTCCGGACCCGGTCGGCGGCCGTGATCCGCTCCGCGTCGACCGCCGCACGGGCGAGCACGCGGTGCTCGAGTGCGGCATCGATCTGCTGCTCGACGACGGTCAGGAGGCGACGCTCGCCCGGTCCGACCGTGCCACCCCGGAGCTCCACCACGCCGCCACCCGGGAGGCTCCGGGTCGTGTCCGGCGTGCCGAGCACCGCCCCCGACGACGCGGCCACGACGTCGTCCTGCCGGACGAGCACGCTGTCGAACCCGAACGCCTCGCGGGTGCGGTCGACGAGCGCGGCGAGTGCGTCGTCGCCGCGGAGGACGCTCCCCGCGATGCCCGTGAGGAGGGCGGACTCCGCGGCGGCACGGCGGGCGGTGCGGGAGTGCCGCGCCGAGCGGTCCACGACCACGCTGACGAGCACGGCGCTCACGACGTACAGCACGAGGCCCACGAGGTGCGACGGCTGCTGCACCGTGATGCGGTGGACCGGGGCGACGAAGAAGTAGTCGAGCGACAGTCCGGACAGCACCGCGGCGAGCACCGCCGGCCACGCGCCGCCGATGAGCGCGGCGACGAGCACGAGGAGCTGGTACGCCAGCGCCTCGACCGTGATGTCCCCTCGAGCCCGGATCGCGACGAGCAGTGCGGTGAGCGACGGTCCGACGACGACGACCAACGCGAAGGCACCGAACACGCGGGATCGGCTGAGGCTGCCGGTCCGTCCGGTCGCGAACCGCACGCTGCGGCGGAGCAACGAGGGGTCGGCGTGGACCATGCGATCCGCCTCGGGTCGTCGATGCTCCATGCGCTCATCCTGCCGTCTGGCTGCGTGCACCGCCTGTCACCGCACGATATACTACGTATCAGAAAGGGGACACGGGCGACGACCCAGAGACGGCAGAAGCTCCGGGTCCGCCGAGGCGGAATACCGGAGCTTCCTTCCGTGGCCCAGGCGACATGCAGCAGAGGTCATCGAGGGCTTTCGAGAGGAACATACCACATTCCATGCCTGATCCGGACGATGCCTGGTTCCGAGGCTGGGTGAGTGAACCGAGGCTCGAACCGTACCTCCGAGCCGCGGGCCACGATGCCCGACGCGCTCGTGCGCTGTACGGATGGAACGCACGGTTGGCGTCTGCTTTCCTCCTCGACCTCGCGCATCTCGAGGTCGGTCTGCGGAACGCCTTCGACCGCGCGCTCTGCGACGCGGTCCTCGATGGCGACGACCACTGGACGGACCGCCGGACGCTCCGTCAGCTGTTCCCGGTCCAGGCGCGTCCAGATCGACACACCGGTGGGATCCGAGACGCCAACGCCATCGCGCGCCGAAGGGTGGCCGAGGCGACCGCACGGGCGCGACCAGCAGACGGAAGCACCGTGCTCCCCGGCAAGATCATCGCCGAGCTGCCGTTCGGATTCTGGGCACTGATGCCCACGGACCGTCTGGAACGGGGAGTCTGGCGACCGTACCTGCACCGTGTGTACGGACCGGGAACCCACCGCGATGACGTGCGCGACGCGCTCGACACCCTCCGACGGTTCCGGAACCGGGTCGCCCATCACGAGTGCATCATGCAGGGCGCAGAGACCCAGCGCCGTCGGCTCGTCGGGCAGGTGCGCCGGCTATCCGAGGAGGCCGCGCGCGACCTCGCTCGACGGAGCGAGGTCGCGCGACTCCTCCACGAGCGCCCGTGACGGCCGGGCGGGGGCCGCGGTGTTAGTGGTCCGTACGGCTTCGCTCCGGGGGCGTTAGGGATCCGTGAGGACGGCCGGTCGGACTCCGCGCCAGGCGCACGATCGCTTCCGGCATCCAGATCGGGTGCGGCCCCGGCTCCGGCCTCGGCCAGCTGACAACCAGGAGTTGGTCCTCGTGCTCGACGTGTTCGTCGTCCTCGGCACGGTCGCGCTGTTCGGCGTGATCGCGCTCATCGGCAAGGGGGTGGAACGCCTGTGATCGTCATCACCATCGCCGCGGCCGTACTCGGCATCGCCGCCATCGGCTACCTCGTGTGGGCGCTCGTCCGCCCGGAGCGATTCTGATGAGCGCCGCGGAGACCTGGGCGGGCATCGCGTCCGTCGCGGCACTCGTGCTGCTCCTCGTCGTCGTCCACCGCCCGCTCGGCGACCACATGGCCCGCATCTACACCCCCACGAAGCACATGCGGGTCGAGCGCGGCGTCTACCGGCTCATCGGGGTCGACCCCGACGCGGAGCAGTCGTGGCCCGCGTACCTGCGGAGCGTCCTGCTGTTCAGCGTGGTCGGCGTGTTCGCCATCTACACGCTCGAGCGCCTGCAGGCCGTGCTCCCCGCGAGCCTCGGACTCCCCGCGGTCACGCCGAGCCTGGCGTTCGACACGGCGGTCTCGTTCGTGACGAACACGAACTGGCAGTCGTACTCCCCCGAGCTCACGATGGGCTACACGGTCCAGATGGCCGGCCTGGCCGTGCAGAACTTCCTGTCGGCCGCGGTCGGCATGGCGGTCGCCGCGGCGCTCGTCCGCGGATTCGCCCGGCGACGTACCGGGACCCTCGGCAACTTCTGGGTGGACACGGTCCGCACGGTGTGGCGTCTGCTGCTGCCGGTGTCCTTCGTGTTCGCGATCGTCCTCATCGCGGGCGGCGCCGTGCAGAACTTCCTCGACCCGACCACCGTGCACACGCTCGCGGGCGGCACGCAGACGATCGCGGGTGGCCCCGCGGCGTCGCAGGAGGCCATCAAGGAGTTCGGCACGAACGGCGGCGGGTTCTTCAACGCGAACTCCGCCCACCCGTTCGAGAACCCGCAGCCGTGGACGAACCTCCTCGAGGTGTTCCTGCTGCTGGCGATCCCGTTCAGCCTGCCGCGCACGTTCGGCACGATGGTCGGCGACCGCCGCCAGGGGTACGCCATCCTCGCCACGATGGGCGTCATCTTCCTCGTCTCGCTCTCGGCGATGTCGTCACTCGAGCTCGCCGGCGGCGGCACCGCGACCCACCTCGCGGGTGCCGCGATGGAGGGCAAGGAGGTCCGGTTCGGCGTCATCGGGACGACGATCTTCAACACCTCCTCGACCATCACGTCCACCGGCGCCGTGGACGGCATGATCGACAGCCAGACCCCGCTCGGCGGCATGATGGCGATGATCAACATGATGCTCGGCGAGATCGCGCCGGGTGGGACCGGGTCCGGCCTGTACGGCATGCTCGTCCTCGCCGTCATCACGGTGTTCATCGCCGGCCTGCTCGTCGGCCGCACGCCCGAGTACCTCGGCAAGAAGATCCGCGCCCGCGAGATGACGTTCGCGTCCCTGTACGTGCTCGTCACACCGGCGATCGTCCTGCTCGGCGCGGGACTCTCCCTGGTGATCCCCGGCGTCGCGCAGCAGGTCGAGCACACCTCGATCTCCAACCCGGGCAACCACGGGTTCTCCGAGCTGCTCTACGCGTTCACGAGCGCCGCGAACAACAACGGGTCCGCGTTCGGCGGCATCACCGCGAACACGACGTGGATGAACTCGGCCCTCGCGGTCGCGATGGCCCTGGGCCGCTTCGTCCCGATCGTGCTCGTGCTCGCGCTCGCCGGGTCCCTCGCCCGGCAGGACCACGTGCCCGCCACCTCCGGGACGCTGCCGACGCACCGTCCGCTGTTCATCGTCCTGCTCGCCGGTGTCGCCGTGATCGTCACCGCCCTGACCTACTTCCCGGTCCTCGCACTGGGACCCCTCGCAGAAGGACTCGTCCGATGAGCACCATCGCTCCCGACACCGAGGACACGACCGTGTCCGACCACCCCACCCGGCGGAACGCCGCGTTCGGCCCCCGGCAGCTCGCCGCCGGCCTCCCGGGCGCCGTCCGCAAGCTCGACCCCCGCATGATGTGGGGGAACCCCGTCATGTTCATCGTCGAGGTCGGCGCCGCGCTGACGACGGTCACCGCGATCGTCGACCCCCTCTCGCACGAGCCGGCAGCGGGCGCCGCGGCCGTCCCCGCGTCCTTCACCTGGGCGATCGCGATCTGGCTCTGGCTCACGGTCGTGTTCGCGAACCTCGCCGAGTCCGTGGCCGAGGGGCGGGGCAAGGCGCAGGCCGACGCGCTCCGCAAGACCCGCAGCACGACGACGGCCCGCCGTGTCGTCGCGTACGACCGAGCCGGGGACCCCGCTGCCCACCGGGCACAGACCGAGGAGGTCGCGAGCGTCGACCTGGCCAAGGGCGACGTCGTGCTCGTCGAGGCGAACGACGTGATCCCGGGCGACGGCGACGTCATCGACGGCATCGCCTCGGTCGACGAATCGGCCGTCACGGGCGAGTCCGCCCCCGTCATCCGCGAGTCCGGCGGCGACCGCTCGGCCGTCACGGGCGGCACGCGCGTGCTGTCCGACCGGATCGTCGTGCGGATCACGTCGACGCCGGGCGAGACGTTCATCGACCGGATGATCCGGCTCGTCGAGGGCGCGGCACGGCAGAAGACGCCGAACGAGATCGCGCTCAACATCCTGCTCGCGTCGCTGTCGATCATCTTCGTCATCGTCTGCCTCACGCTCCAGCCACTCGCCGGCCTCGTCGGGTCGACCGTCAGCGTCACGGTGCTCATCGCCCTGCTCGTCTGCCTCATCCCGACGACGATCGGTGCGCTGCTCTCCGCGATCGGCATCGCCGGCATGGACCGGCTGGTCCAGCACAACGTGCTCGCGATGTCGGGCCGCGCGGTCGAGGCCGCCGGCGACATCACGACCCTGCTCCTCGACAAGACCGGCACGATCACCTACGGCAACCGCCGGGCCTCCCGGGTCGTCCCGGTCGGCGCGGTGACGGAGGCCGAACTCATGGCCGCCGCCGCGCTCTCGTCGGCCGCCGACGGGACACCGGAGGGCCGGTCGATCGTCGAGCTCGCCGCCCAGGCCGGCGCCCCGACCGGCGCTCCCGCGGGCGCGGTCGAGGTCCCGTTCACGGCACAGACCCGCATGTCCGGGGTCGACCTCCGCGACGGCACGCAGGTCCGGAAGGGTGCCGCCGCCGCGGTGCTCGACTGGGCCGGGACGGCGGACAGCGCCGTCGTCGCCCAGGTCGACGCCACCGTGGCGGAGATCTCGGACCAGGGCGGGACCCCGCTCGTCGTCGCGCGCCGGGGCGCCGACGGCACCACGGCCCTCCTCGGCGTCGTCCACCTCAAGGACGTCGTCAAGGACGGCATCGCCGAGCGCTTCGCCGACATGCGCGCCATGGGCATCCGCACCGTCATGATCACGGGCGACAACCCGCGCACGGCTGCGGCGATCGCGGCGGAGGCGGGCGTCGACGACTTCCTCGCCGAGGCGACGCCGGAGGACAAGCTCCGGCTCATCAAGCAGGAGCAGGAGGGCGGCAACCTCGTCGCGATGACCGGTGACGGCACGAACGACGCCCCGGCGCTCGCCCAGGCCGACGTCGGCGTCGCGATGAACACGGGCACGACCGCGGCCAAGGAGGCCGGCAACATGGTCGACCTCGACTCGGACCCGACCAAGCTCATCGACGTCGTGCGGATCGGCAAGCAGTTGCTCATCACCCGTGGGGCGCTCACCACGTTCTCGATCGCGAACGACGTCGCGAAGTACTTCGCGATCATCCCCGCGATGTTCCAGGTGGCGTTCCCCGGCCTGGCGGTGCTCAACGTCATGCACCTGCACAGCCCGGCGTCGGCGATCCTCAGCGCGGTCGTGTTCAACGCGCTCGTCATCGTCGCGCTCATCCCCCTGTCGCTCCGCGGCGTCACGTACCGGGCGGCGTCCGCGTCGAGCATCCTCGGCCGGAACCTGCTCGTCTACGGCCTCGGCGGCGTCATCGTGCCGTTCATCGGCATCAAGATCATCGACCTCATCGTCGGTCTCATCCCGGGCTTCTGAGCCTGGCAACGAGGAGTTCCACACCATGGCATCGACACGCACCACACTCCGCACGGCGGGCGTCGCCCTCCGTCTCACCGTCCTCAGCACGATCGTCCTCGGCGTCGGGTACCCGATCGCCGTCTGGGGCGTCGGGCAGGTCGCGTTCCCGCACCAGGCGAACGGCTCGATGGTCCGGGACTCGTCCGGCCACGTCGTCGGCTCGTCGCTCGTCGGCCAGTCGTTCACGACGCGGAAGGGCGCCACGATCGACCGTTGGTTCCGGTCGCGCCCCTCCGCGGCGGGGGACGGGTACGACGCCAACGCGTCCTCCGGCTCGAACCTCGGCCCGGACAACCCCGACCTCGTCACGGCCGTCCGGGAGCGCCGCGCCGCCATCGCGAAGGCCGACGGCGTGCCCGTCTCCGCCGTGCCGGCCGACGCCGTCACCGCGTCCGGCTCGGGCCTCGACCCCGACATCAGCCCGGCGTCCGCGCTCGAGCAGGTCGACCGCGTCGCCCACGCCCGCGGCCTGTCCGCGGCGCGGGTCCGGCAGCTCGTCGAGGACCACACCGCCGGACGCCAGCTCGGGTTCCTCGGTGACCCGACGGTGGACGTGCTCGAGCTCAACCTCGCGCTCGCCGACCTGCGCTGAGGACGACGAGCATGCAGCGGGGACGCCTCCGGGTCCTGCTCGGCGCCGCCCCGGGCGTCGGCAAGACCTACACCATGCTCGAGGAGGGCCGCCGCCTCCGCGACGAGGGCCGTGACGTCGTCGTGGCCGTGGTGGAGACCCACGGCCGCGCGGCGACCGCGGCCCTCGTCGCGGGGCTCGAGCTGGTCCCGCGGCGCACGGTCCTGCACCGCGGCGTCCGGCTCGACGACATGGACCTGGAGGCCGTGCTCGCCCGCCGCCCGGACGTCGCGCTCGTCGACGAACTCGCCCACACGAACGCGCCCGGCAGTCCGCACGACAAGCGCTGGCAGGACGTCGAGGCGATCCTCGCCGCCGGGATCGACGTGATCTCGACGGTGAACGTGCAGCACATGCAGTCACTGTCGACCGTCGTGCAGGAGATCACGGGCACGGTGCAGCGCGAGACCGTCCCCGACGCGGTCGTCCGGGCCGCCGACCAGATCGAGGTCGTCGACCTCTCGCCGCAGGCCCTGCGAGACCGGCTCTCCGACGGGCTGGTCTACCCCGCGGCCCGGATCGACGCCGCGCTGTCCAACTACTTCCGGCTCGGGAACCTGACGGCGCTCCGCGAGCTCGCGCTCCTCTGGCTCGCCGACGAGGTCGACGACGCCCTGAAGAAGTACCGCGCCGAGCACGGCATCCAGCACAAGTGGGAGGCCCGGGATCGCGTCCTGGTCGCACTCACCGGCGGTCCCGAGGGCGAGACCCTGCTCCGCCGCGGGGCACGGATCGCCGCCCGGTCCGCCGGCGGCGAGCTCGCCGCCGTGCACGTCACCACGAGCGACGGCCTCCGCGAGCGCCATCCGGGTGCGCTCGGTCGCCAGCGCGCACTCGTCGAGCAGCTCGGCGGCACCTACCACCAGGTCGTCGGGGACGACGTCCCGACCACGCTCGTGCGGTTCGCCCGATCCGTCGACGCGACCCAGATCGTGATCGGGGTGAGCCGTCGGTCGCGGGTGCTCGCCGCGCTGACCGGTCCGGGCATCGGCACGACCATCGTGCGCGAGTCCGGTGACATCGACGTCCACATCGTGACGCACAGCGCCGCCGGGGGCCGCCTCGCACTCCCCCGACTGGGCGGCAGTCTGTCGCGCTCCCGGGTCGTGGCCGCGTTCCTCCTGGCCCTCGCGATCGGGCCGCTCCTGACGTTCGTGCTGTCCTCCGTGGGCGACCGCGACGCGATCACGGTCGAGGTGCTCGCCTACCAGATGCTCGTGCTCGTCGTGGCGCTCGTCGGCGGGATGTGGCCGGCCGTGTTCGCGGCGGTGCTGTCGGGGCTGTCCCTCGACTTCTTCTTCGTGCAACCCCTGTACACGGTGACCGTGCAGCGGCCCTGGCACCTCGCGGCCCTCATCCTCTACGTGGCGAGCGCCGTCGCGGTGAGCTGGGTCGTGGACCGGTCCGCGCGACGATCGCGCGCCGCCCGCCGTGCCGCCGCCGAGTCCGCGCTCCTGGTCGGGATCGCCGGCAGCGTCCTGCGCGGGGACGACGCCCTGCAGGCACTCGTCGACCGAGCGCGTGAGGCGTTCGGGTTCGACGGTGTGCTCGTCCGGCAGGGTGAGGACATCGTCGCCGAGGCCGGCGCCGTGCATGGTGCGCCGAGCGCGACCACGCGCCTCCAGTCCGGCGGCACGGTCGAGTTCCACGGTTCCGCCGACCCGGGCGGACAGCGGTTGCTCCGCGTCGTCGAGCGGCAGATCGACGTGGCACTCGACCACCGCACCCTGGCGCGGACGGCGGGCGAGGCGGAACGGATCGCGGCGGCGGACCGGGTGCGCAGCGCCATCCTCGCCGCCGTCGGGCACGACGTGCGTCGGCCGCTGGCCGCCGCGTCGGCCGCGATCCAAGGCCTCCGCGCGCAGGACGTCACCCTGTCCGACCACGACCGGGAGGTCCTCCTCACCACCGCCGACGAGAGCCTGCGGACCCTCGGGTCACTGCTCGCGGACCTGCTCGACGTCTCGCGGGTCCAGGCGGGCGCGCTCGCCGTGGCGACCGCACCGATCGGCGTCGACACCGTCGTCGCACCGGCGCTCGACGAGCTCGAGCTCGGCCCGGGCGCCGTCGACCTCGACCTGCCCGCCGAGCTCCCGCCGGTCCGTGCCGACGCGGTGCTGCTGCAGCGGGTCGTCGTGAACCTGCTCGCGAACGCCGAGCGGTACGCCCCCGCGGGGACCCGCGTCCGCGTGGCGGCCAGTGCGTTCGGCGGCATGGTCGAGCTGCGCATCGCGGACCAGGGCCCGGGCATCCCACCGGAGCGTCGGGACGACGTGTTCATGCCGTTCCAGCGACTCGGGGACACGGACAACGACACGGGGCTCGGCCTCGGACTGGCGCTCGCCCGCGGGTTCATCGAGGCCATGGACGGGTCGGTCGAGGTCGACGACACCCCGGGCGGCGGCCTGACCGTCGTCGTGCGGCTCCCCATCGCGGGACACCTCGGCGTCGGAACCGTCACCACGCACACGCACGGCACGGCGACGAGCACGTGACGGGGCCGTACCGCGCCTCCCGGTCGCTGGCGCGCGAAGCGGGCCGAGGGAGGAAGATCGGAGCGTGAAGACACTGGAGTTGCCACAGACCGACCTGACCGCGTCCGACATTGTGCTCGGACTCATGCGGATCACCGACATGTCCGACGAGGAGATCCGCACCCTCGTCGGCACCGCCCGGGACGCCGGGATCACGATGTTCGACCACGCGGCCGTGTACGGCGGCGCGATGCACCACTGCGAGCGCCGGTTCGGCGAGGCGCTCGGACTCTCGTCCTCCGAGCGGGACGAGATCGTCATCCAGACCAAGGTCGGGATCCGCGACGGGTACTTCGACTTCTCGAAGGAGCACATCCTCGAGTCGGTCGACGGCTCGCTCGAGGCCCTGCACACCGATCACATCGACGTCCTGCTCCTGCACCGGCCCGACGCACTCGTCGAGCCCGACGAGGTCGCCGCGGCGTTCGACGAGCTCCACACGGCCGGCAAGGTCAAGCACTTCGGTGTCTCGAACCACACGCCCGGTCAGGTCGAGCTCCTCAAGCGCTCGGTCCGGCAGCCGCTCGCGTTCAACCAGGTGCAGCTGAGCATCACGCACGCGAACCTCGTCGCGCAGGGCGTCGCCGCGAACATGGCCGGGCTCGAGCAGTCGGTCGACCGTGACAACGGCATCCTCGACTACTCGCGCCTCAACGACATCACCCTGCAGGCGTGGTCGCCGTTCCAGAAGGGGTTCTTCGACGGCGTGTTCCTGGGCGACCGCGAGCAGTACGGGGAGCTCAACGACGTCATCGACGAGCTCGCCGACGCGTACGACTGCACCCCGACCGGCATCGCCGTGGCCTGGATCACCCGCCACCCCGCGCAGATGCAGGTCGTCCTCGGCACGACGAACCCGCAGCGTGTGCGGGACTCGGCCGCCGGGTCGGACGTCCGGCTGTCGCGGCCGGACTGGTACCGG
Source organism: Curtobacterium sp. MCBD17_019 (assembly GCF_003234555.1). NCBI lineage: Bacteria > Bacillati > Actinomycetota > Actinomycetes > Micrococcales > Microbacteriaceae > Curtobacterium > Curtobacterium sp. MCBD17_019. The sequence continues at coordinate 175,508 of NZ_QKTT01000005.1, forward strand.
CTGTTCACCGCCGCCGGGCACCTGGTCCCGTAGCGGGGCGCTCGGCGTCGCACCGCGTTCGTCCCGTTGCACCGCGCGATCCCGTGGTGCAACGGGAACCGCGCGGTGCGACGTCCGCGGAGGTCGTCAGCGCCCGATGGTGTCGAGCTCCTCGAGCGCGTCGGCGGGCAACTCGATGCCCGCGCCCTCGACGTTCTCGTGCAGGTGCTGCACCGACTTCGTGCCCGGGATGAGCAGCATCACCGGCGAGCGCTGCAGCAGCCAGGCGAGCGCGATCTGGAGGGGCGACGCACCCAGGCGCGCCGCCACCCGTCCCAGCGTGTCCGACTGGAGCGGGTTGAAGCCGCCGAGCGGGAAGAACGGCGTGAACCCGATGCCGAGCTCCGCGCAGCGGTCGACGAGCGCGTCGTCGTCGCGGTGCGCGAGGTTGTAGTGGTTCTGCACGGTGGCGAACGGGGCGATGCTCCGGGCCTCCTCGAACTGCGCCATCGTCACGTTGCTGATGCCGAGGTGCCGGATGCGGCCCTCCTGCTGGAGTTCGACGAGCGCTTCGTACGGCTCGGCGATCGAGCCCTCCTCGGCACCGAACGCCCCGCCGACGCGGAGGTTCACGACGTCCATGGCCTCGACGCCGAGGTGCTCGAGGTTCTCGTCGATCGCCTCACGCAGGTCCTCGCGGCCGAGCGCCGAGGGCCAGTCGCCGTCGGCCGTCCGCCGCGCGCCGACCTTCGTGACGATGTGCAGTCCCTCGGGGTACGGGTGCAGGGTCTCGCGGATGAGCTCGTTGACCGTGAACGGGCCGTAGTAGTCGCTCGTGTCGATGTGGGTGATGCCGAGCTCGATCACGGCGCGGAGGACCTCCTCGGCACCCTGGCGATCCTCGGGCGGACCCATCACCCCGGGTCCCGCGAGCTGCATCGCACCATAGCCGAAGCGGGTCACGGTGAGGTCGTCGGCGAGGGTCAGGGTTCCACCGGGGAGCGTCGTCATGCCGTCGATGGAACTCCCGGCGCCTGGGGCGACACCCAACCGCCCCGGTACCCCGTTCCGAACACCCTGCACAGCGACACGCAGCGATCGGCGAGAGGGAAGAGGTGGTCGACGTGGCTCCGACACCGTTCTGGACCGTGGCCTACACCGAGTCCGGCAGCACCGAGGTCGCGGTGGCCGTGCTCGGTGCGTGCGACCGTGAGGACGCCGTGCGGCGTGCGCTCGACGTGCTCGGCGTCGGGGTCACCGTCGTCTGGGTCGAGCCCCGACACGACGCCGCCGTCGCGGCCTGACCGCCCCGGCCGAGGGCGTCACCGGCAGGCCCGCGGCCTGACCGCCCCGGTCGGCAGCGTCAGCCGAACAGGCGCCGGGAGGCGATCGCCGCGCCCTCGACGAGTGCGCCGAGCTTGGCCCACGCGACGTCGGTCGCCACGAACTCGTAGCTCGCGAAGGTGGCGAGCCCGCAGTCGGTCCCCGCGATGACGCGCGCCGGGTCGCCCACGGCCTCGGCGGCCTCGACGATCCGGTTCGCCACGACCTGCGGGTGCTCGAGGTAGTTGGTCGTGACGTCGATGACGCCCGGGATCAACAGGGCGTCGTCGGGCAGCGGGTGCTGCCGGAAGGCGGGGAGTTCGTGCTGGTGGGCGGGGTTCCCGAACGGGATGCTGAACGCCCCGACCTCGGCCCGGTACAGGTGCTCGAGCAGCTCGTCGACGGGGACGTCGTCCTGGTGCGGGCCCTGCCAGTTGCCCCAACAGACGTGGAGCCGCACGCGGTCCTTCGGGATGTTCCGGAGGGCCCGGTTGATCGCCTCGACGTGCAGGTCGACGGCGGCCAGGAACTCGTCGAGCGTCGCGTCGCCGAAGTGGATGACCCGCTCCATGGCGAGGTCCGGGGCGTCGAGCTGCAGCGTGTGCCCGCGTGCCACGATCTCCTCGTACTCGACGCGGAGCTCCTCGGCGAGCGCGAACACGTACTCGCGGTGGTCGCCGTAGTGGGGGTTCGCCTCGTCGAGGAGCAGGGTCGTCGCGACGATGCCCGGGGTCGCGGCGGACACGAACGTGCCCGCGGGACGACGCCCGGCCTCGGCGTTCCGCGCCAGCTCCCGTTCGAACGCGTCGAGGTCGGACCGGACCCCGGCACGCTCCTCGTCGTAGTGGAGCAGTCCCTGCGCCAGCGGGGTGTCCCAGACCCGGGCGAACTCGGCGCCCTCGTCGATCTGCCGTGCCTGGAAGGCGGCGTACTCCGGGAACTTGATCGAGTCCAGCGTGGGCTTGCGGTGGCCGACCCCGCCGAACCCGTCGATGCGGTCGCGGATGTAGGTCGAGAACCCCACCCGAGGCACCTCACCGTCGTTGACCACGTCGAGACCCGTGGTGAGCTGCTGCTCGACGGTGTGCGCGAGCACGCGGTCGGTCTCCGCACGGAGCGCGTCGACGTCGATGTCGTGACCCTGATCGCGTGCCACGAGCAACCGGGTGAGCTCGGGGGAACGCGGGAGGCTCCCGGTGTGCGTGGTGAGGATGCGGTCGGTCATGGGTCGATCCTGCCGCACCCCCGGGACCCCCGACGACCGACCGTCACCGAGGGCAACACCGCGGGCCGGCGCCAGCCCGACGACCGGGTTCGCCGGTGTCAGTCCCCGAGCTGGTCGTCGCGTTCCTCGTCGCGGAGGTCGTCCTGCAGCTCCTCCTCGGTGAGGCCGCGGCCCACGACCGGCGTGCGGAACACGCTCGGGGCCGCGGGGTCCTCGTCCTCGAAGTCCGCGTCGTCGAAGTCGACGCCCTCGGGCAGACCGCCCTCGGGATCGCCACCGCCGGGTGTCAGGGGTTCCATCATCGACATGTTCCGAGCATGCTCCTCGGACGGCCCGCCGCGCCCGGGGCCGCGGCGGGCCGTCACCCGCTGTTCACCCGAGCTCGGGTCAGTGGTCCGGGAGGCGCGGCCGACGGCACCGCCGTCGCACCGAGGGAGCACGCTGGGTGCACACCACCCAGCGACTCCCCGAGGAAGAGGAACGCCATGCCCGTCCTGGACCGATTCGACATGACCGGACGGACCGCCGTCGTCACGGGTTCGACCCGGGGGCTCGGCAGGGCCTTCGCCACGGCCCTCGCGGAGGCCGGGGCGAACGTGGTGGTCGTCGGGCGGGACGCGGACGCTGCCGCGACCGTCGAGGCCGAACTCGGCGCGCTCGGTGCCGACGTCCTGACCGTCCTCGCGGACGTGACCCGCCGCGAGGACGTCGAGCGGCTCCTCGCCGCCGCGGTCGACCGGTTCGGGCGGGTCGACGTCCTCGTCAACAACGCGGGCGCCTGCATCCACAAGCCCGCCCTCGACGTGACCGACGAGGAGTGGCACGAGGTCATGAGCGTCAACGTCGACGGGCTCTGGATCGCGAGCCAGGTCTTCGGGCGGCACATGATCGAGCGGGGTGGTGGATCGATCGTCAACGTCGGATCGATGTCGGGTGCGATCGTCAACCGCCCGCAGTGGCAGCCCGCCTACAACGCCTCGAAGGTGGCCGTCCACCATCTCACGCGGAGCCTCGCTGCCGAGTGGGCGCCGATGCACGTCCGCGTGAACGCCATCGCCCCCGGCTACATGCGGACGGACATGGCACCCGTCGACGCTCCCGAGTTCCACCGGCACTGGATCGAGGACACACCGCAGCAGCGCGCCGGGGAGCCCGACGAGCTGGGGCCGGCGATGGTGTTCCTGGCGAGTGACGCATCGAGCTTCGTGACCGGGTCGGTGCTGACGATCGACGGCGGCTACACCGTCTTCTGATCGCCACGCTCGCCACGAGCGAGACGGGTGTTCGCCTGCCGGGCCGCCGCCGTCATCCGTTCCAGGAACGCGATGACGGTCGTCAGTTCCGGATCCGGCGTGTCACCGAGCGACGCCGCGATCTCCGCACCCGCGAAGGCGAGGAACGCGCGGGCCTGTTCCCGGGCCTCCCGGACGGGCCGGAGCGTGACGCGACGGCGGTCGCTGCCCTCGCGCGATCGCACGATGTGCCCGGCGGCCTCGAGACGGTTGAGCAGCACGGTCGTCGCACCGGAGGTCATGCCGATCTGCCGGGACAGCTCCGCAGGCGACAGCGGCGTACCTGCTTCGTCGGCCCAGATGATGTTGCCGAGCGCGTTCGCGTCCGAGGTCGGGAGGCGCATCCACGTCGACAGGTGTTGGTTCAGCTCCGTGAAGCCGACCGCCCAGTCGCGCAGCCGGTGCATGACGGCGACCTGCGCCTCCGTCCAGTCGACGGTCAGCGGATCGGTTCCCACCGGGCGACTCCTTCACTCTGTAGTAGCTTCACTGTAAAGCACGGCAGTTGGCTGCGCCGACGGAGGAGGACGCCGTGGACCGCAGGCACGTAGTGATCTCGGGAGCGAGTATCGCAGGACTCTCGGTCGCCCACTGGCTCCGTCGGGCGGGCTGGGCGGTCACCGTCCTGGAACGGGCACCGGAGTTCCGCGACGGCGGACAGAACGTCGACGTCCGCGGCGTCGCGCGGGAGGTCCTCGACCGCATGGGGCTGTTCGACGCGGTGAAGGCGCAGAACACGACCGAGACGGCCACCGTGCTCGTCCGCGGGGACGGGAGCGTCCGTGCGACGCTGCCGTCCGACGGGACCGACGGCGCGACGGCGGAACTCGAGGTCCTACGCGGTGACTTCGCGCGCGTCGTGCTCGACTCCCTGCCTGCCGACGTCACGTTCCACCACGCGGAACAGATCGAGCACGTCGACGACCTGGCGGACAGCGTGCGGGTGACGACCAGGTCGGGCCGGACGCTCGACGCCGACCTGCTCGTGATCGCCGAGGGCGTGCGGTCCACCACGCGCGACCTGCTCTTCGACGACGTGCGTCGCGACGACCTCGGCGTCACGATGGTGTTCGGCACGATCCCGCGCACCGACGCCGACGACGACCGCTGGCGCTGGTACAACGCGGTGCGCGGGCGGCAGGTCCACCTCCGGCCCGACAACCACGGCACGACGCGCGCGATCCTCGCGCACGGCCGCGGCGAGGACATCGCCGGACTCGACCGCGACGCCGTCATGGCCCACCTCCGCGACCGGTACGACGACGCCGGCTGGGAGGCGCGGCGCGTGCTGGACGGGTTCGCCACCTCCGACGACGTCTACGTCGACCAGCTGACGCAGATCCGCATGCCGACGTGGCATCGCGGCCGGGTCTGCCTGGCCGGCGACGCGGCGTGGTGTGTCACGCCGATGGGCGGCGGCGGCGCCTCGCTCGCCCTCACGAGCGGGTACGTGCTGGCGGCATCGCTGTCCGACCCGGAGACCCGGACACTCGACGACGCGCTCGCGGCGTACGAGTCGTGGATGCGGCCGCTCGTCGACGACGTGCAACACCTGCCCCGCGGCATCCAGTACTTCGCCTATCCGCAGAGCCGGCTCGGACTCGCGATCCGCGAGGGGCTCGACCACGTGCTCACCAGCCCCCTGTTCGCCCCGCTCGCCGCGCGGCTCACGCGGGTCGCCGAGACGGATCGACCGCTGCCGCCGATCGTCGTCGACGCGCCCTAGCGTGGCGAACTGGCCGCCGACCGCCAGCCACTCCGGGCGAGGGACACCCCGTGCAGGCGTCCGGAGCGGGTGACATCCGGGGTGACCTCGACCCGCGGTGACCCCCACAGGGTCCGGGACGAGCGCGAGGTGGGCCCGTCCCGCGTGTGACCCTTCCGCGATGAGCAGCACCATGCGGGCGCGGACCCCGCCGGTCGACGACGTCGTGGGCCAGCGTCGGCGGGCGTGGACAGGGGCGGGGTCCCCCTGGTCGGACGCCCTCGTGGTGGCCGCCATCGCGACGCTCGTCACCGGAGCCGGCTGCTGGGTGCCGTCCGCGACGTGGGACGAGGGTGCGACGGTGAGCGCGGCGACCCGGTCGTGGTCGGAGCTGTTCGCCCTGGCCCGGACCGTCGATCTCGTGCATCTGGCCTGGTACGCGACGATGCACTGCTGGTTCGACCTCGTCGGGTACTCGCCGCTCGCGCTTCGCGCCGTGTCGGTGCTCTGCGTCGGTGCGACCGCCGGGCTCGTCACGGTCCTCGGACGGGTGGTGCTCGGCCGATCCGCCGGGCTGCTCGCGGGTGCGTTCTTCGTGCTCCTCCCGCGGGTCACGCTGTCCGCCACCGACGGACGGTCGGGCGCCGCCTCCGCGTTCGTCTCGGTCCTGCTCACCCTGGTGCTCGTGACGGTGGCCGGTCGCCTCCTGCGCGAGCAGGGGGAGGACCCGCTCGGACGACGGCCAGGGACGACGCTGCTCTGGACCGTGTACGGCATCGTGGCGGTGCTCGCGGTCGTCGTGTTCCTGCACGACGTGCTCATGCTGGTCGTGCACGCGATCGCCGTCGCGGTGTGGACGACCCGCTGCCCGGACCGCACCGCGAGCCGACGCCTCGCCGTCGGCTTCGTGAGCGCCGCGGGTGGGGCCGCGGTGGTGTGCGTCCCGTTCGTCCGGATGGCGGCCTCGCAGGTGGGCCAGGTCTCCTGGCTCCATCGCCCCGACCTCGGCACGGTCAAGCAGATCGTCGTCGAACAGTGGTTCTCCGCCGATCCGCCGTTCGCGGTCCTCGGCGTGCTCCTGGTGGGTCTCGGCCTGGCGCGGTGCTGGCGGGAGCGGTCGACGACCGGCCCGCTGCTCGTGGCGTGGCTCCTGGTCCCGACGATCATGCTGCTCGCGGTGTCCGTGGTCTGGACCCCCGTCTACCAGGCTCGGTACCTGGCCTTCTGCAGCCCGGCCGTCGCGCTGCTCGCCGCCGTGGCGATCCGTGGCTGGCGTCCGAGCCGGATCGTCGTGGTCCTCGTGCTCGCGGCGGTCCTCGCGGCGCCGGCGTACGCGCGACAGCGCACCGAGGAGGGCAAGGACACCGACTGGGCGCGTGTGGCCCGGGAATCGAGCGCGGTGCGTGCGGCGCCGAGGACCACCGCCGCGCTGTACGGCGACGTCGAGGGGGACGCGGACTCGACCCTCGACGTCATCCCCCTGCTCTACCCGCGTTCGTTCCCCGGCGCGGTCGACTGCAGAGCCGGGCGCTCCGCCGACACGCGCGACACGCTGTTCCCGAGTCGGCGGCCCCTGTCGCAGGTACTCCGGTGTGCCCGCGCCCACGGCACGGTCTGGGTGGTCACCACCCGCGAGGACCGGGCGTGGCGGTCACGGGTCGTCGCCGCCCTGACGTCGACCGGGTACCGGATCGACGTGCCCGACCGCGGCGGTGCCACGAGCGTGATGCGGTTCCACCGTGACCACGAGCACGCATCCGCTCGCGGTCGATGATCCGACCCGGACGCCACCGGTGGCGTGACGGGCGTCGCATCGTGCAGCTGTGCGCCCCGGGGCCGCCAGTCAGCGCTTGCCGTTGCCGGTCGCGTTCCCGTGCCCGTTCCCGTGCCCGTCCGCAGCGTCCTCCACGACGTTGCCGACGCCCTTCCCGGGGTGCTGCTTCACGGTGCCGGCGGCAGTGGTCGGCGTCGCCACGGGCACGGTCGGCTCGGGCTGCGGCACGGTCGTCGTGGTGACGGACGGCTGCGGCGCGGGCTCGGCGGTCTGGGCCGGCTGGGTCGGCTGGGCCGGCTCACTCGGACCGCTGCTCGGGGCCTGGGACGGCAGGGGCGACGTCACCGGCCCGGACGTCATGGTCGTCGCGGTCCCGGTCGGCTCCGGGGTCGCCGGACCCCGCGACCGGACGGCGAGCGCGACGAGGACGCCGATGACGACGAGCGCGGCGACGACCGCGACGACGATCCACGCGGTCCGGCGGCGCCGCGCGCGCTCGGCTCCCGAGCCCGACGGGCCCGGTCCGCCCGGCCCGGCACCACCACCGCCGGATCCCGCGCCACGTCCACCGGATCCCGCGCCGGCCCCGCCGGCCCCGCCGGCCCTGGCGCCGCCTCCACCCCCACCGTCGGCACCAGCCACGCCGCCACCGAGCACGGCGGTCGGGGCGTCGGCCCCGCCGCCCTGGGTGCCGGTGAGCAAGCGCGTCGGCGCGTCTCCGGTGGGCATCGCCCGCGTCGGCGCGTCCATCGCGGCCGTCGGACGGTCCGCGTGCGCAGCGTCCGCGCCCACGGCGCCGACCGCGGCACCGGCCACCCCGGCAGCCGCACCGGCTGCGGCGGCGGCGCGCCCCGGACCTCCCGGTCGATCGAGCAGGGCAGTCGGCGCGGCGGCCGTGTCGACGTCGCGGCCCAGGGCGCGGAGTCGGGCGGCGGCCTCGGCGGCGGTCGGCCGGTCCTCCGGCGCCATCGCGCTCATGGTGTGGAGCAGGGTGCGCCACGCGACGGGCAGCGACGGATCGATCTCGGGGGCCCGGGTCAGTCGCGCGGTGGCGGACTCCATGACGCCGCCCGGGAACGCCTGCCGTCCGGTGAGTGCCTCGAGCAGCAGCAGCCCGAGCGCGTACACGTCCGCCTCGCCGGTGAGCTCCTGGTTCGTCACCTGCTCGGGAGCCAGGTACGCGGCCGTGCCCATGACCATGCCGGTCCCGGTCAGCCGGGCGGCGTCGCGGAGCAGGGCGATGCCGAAGTCCGCGAGCTTCACCCGGAGGCCGCCCGGTGCTGTCGCGTCGTCCTCGATCAGGACGTTCGCGGGCTTGACGTCGCGGTGGACGATGCCCTGCGCGTGGACGGCGGCGAGCGCGTCGGCCACCTGCGCGCCGATGTGCGCGACGACGCCCCGCGGGAGCGCACCGTCGCGCATGCGGGTGGCCAGGTCGGTGCCCGGCACCAGTTCCATGACGAGGAACGACTCACCGTCGCCGTCGGCGATCGCCGCGTCGTACAGGGTGACGAGCGAGGGGTGCCGGAGGCTCGCGAGGACGCGGATCTCGGCTTCGGCCCGGCTGCGCTCACCGTGGTCGACGGGCCCGGTGCGGAACACCTTGACGGCGACCTCGCGGCCGAGCTGCTCGTCGAGCGCGCGGTACACGGTCGCCATGCCGCCGTGGCCGAGCGTCCCGAGCACCTGGTAGCGGCCGCCGATGGTCCGTGGGGCACGTCCGTCGTCGCTCATGCTGCCCAACGCTACCGAGGCAGGGGCCGCGTGGTTCCGAGCGGGACGGAAGCACTGCCGGCCAGGCCCTCGCGTGCGACGGCGTAGGAGGGTTCACGGAGGGCGCGGGTCCACGGGTAGGTCCCACTCCCCGGGAGCGGTCGCAGCATCGGGTCGAACCGCGTGCCGGTGTCCGTGTCCGTCGTGCCGGCGTCGCGGGCGAGCACCAGTCGCGCGAAGGGGTGCCACACGCCGAGGGGTTCCGCGTGCAGGAGCTGGAGGACCCACGAGCCCTCGTCGAGCACGGCTGCGCTGGCGCTCGGATCGGACGGCAGCGTCGGTCCGGGCAGCGCACGTGCGGCGACGAGCACGGGGCCGAGCGCGCCGCGGTACGGCACCAGGGACGTGAAGCGGAGACCGTCGGGGGTGCGGGCAGGGCGGAGCATCCAGCGATCCGGCAGCCCGAGCCCGGTGGCCGCGAGCAGGAGGTCTGCGGGCCCGCCCGGGGTGGTGGCGCGGACAGCGAGGCCCCAGATGTCGGGCAGCACCGCCGGCAGGCCGATCCCCCGCGACAACCGTGCCTCGACGACCTGGCCATCGGCAGCGCCGTCGTCGATCCACCCGATGCCACTGGGCTCCGAACGTCGGTACCAGTCGATCCGCCCCCGCAGTGCGACCCCGTGCGGGTGGACCGGGCGGCCGCGACGCACCGCTCGGACGGCAACGGTGCCCGCTGCGGCGAGCGCGCCGGCCGCGGCGGCGGCGAACGGTACTCGGCTGGCGTCCTCGGTGTGCATGTGCCCACGATGCCAGCGCTCCCCGCACGCGCCCACAGCGGGCAGCGGGACGCAGTTCCGGCGTGACGGGATCGGATCAGCCTCGTGAAGCTCCGCGGGCGTCGGCCTCAGATGACGTAGGTGGCGAAGAGCGGCCCGTACGCCCGGCCGTTCCCGGCATCGGGGTCGCTGCCCGGCGCCCCGACCCCAGCGGCCTCGACGAGCACCTGCCCGTTGGTGGTCCGCAACGGCAGGGCCCGGTTCGGGATGTGCGCCGAGTGCTCGAGGGTGAAGCTCGCCCCCGCGGGGATCGGTGCGTCGACGCGGTACTCGCGCTTGATGCCGTCCGTCCCGTCCGGGAAGGTCGCAGGACCCGTCGGGACGACGTTGCCGGTCGTCAACCCGATCGCAGCACCGTCCGCGCCGACGCCGACCAGTTCGATGGCCGACACGATGGTGGCGCCGCCGATCGAGATCGTGCCGAACGTGTACGTGAGCAGGGACCCCGCGGGCAGTGGCACGCTGCCCGCGTTCCGGATCACGCTGCGGAACGTGTAGGTGCCGTTCACCCGGTACGCGGGTTGCCCGCTGATCGTCGTGCCGGGGCCCTGCAGGAACGGCCATGTCGGTCCGCCGGCACTGACCACGGCGATGTCGAAGGCCGGGACCACCGTCCGGGTGGCACTCGCCGGGGCGATGCCGCTCACGGTCGCGGTGAGCGTCACGGTCCCGGCTGCCGTCCCCGCCGTCAGGTCGGTCGCCCGTGCGGTCCCCGAGGCGTCCGTCGTCACCGTGCGCTGCGTCACCCCGGGCGCGCCGAAGAAGGCGGGCCCGGAGACCCGGAGGACGATCGTCTCGCCAGCCACGGGCTTCCCGTCCGCGCCGACGAGCACCGCGCGGCCGTCCGACAGATCACCGCCCGTCGGCCGTTGGTCGGGCTCGTCGAACACCACGTGGAGGCTCGCTCCAGCACTCGCCGCCGCTGCGGGCGTGGTCGCGCTCAGCGCGATGGCCGGGATGCTCCATGCCGCTGCACCCACCAGCGTGCGGCGTGCGATCGTCTGCGGGCGCCCGTCGGGGCCCGCCCGCCGCTCGTCGTCGTCGCTCATCCGGTCGTCCACCTCTCGTCGTCGGACTCCGGCCCGTGCCGGAGGTGATCGGAACGGTAGGTGCACAGGGCGCCGAGGACGACCGGGTCCGCGGTGGATCCCCACGTCGACGGGGATCCACCGGATCTCGGTCACTCGCCGTGTCAGCCGACGTCGGGTGATGGCCGGGGAGCGCCTCACCCTCCCCGACGAGTGTCGCGCCGCCTACTTGGCCGACGCGTAGTCGTCGGCCACCGCGACCTGCAGCGGGAACTCGACGGGGAAGTCCCCGAACAACAGGCGCCCGGCATCGGCGGCCGCGGCCCGGACGTGCTCGACGACACGGTCGGCGTCGCCTTCGGGCGTGTGCACCATGATCTCGTCGTGCAGGAAGAACACCAGGTGCGGGCCGGCGGTGACCGGTCCGGGCCACTCGGCCATCAAGCGCGTGCGGAGTCCGGCGAGCCACGACAGCGCCCACTCGGCGGCGCTCGCCTGCACGACGAAGTTCCGGGTGAACCGACCCCAGCTCCGCCCACGACTCCGCGCCGCCCGTTCGAGTGCCGGTGAACCCTCGGCCGAGAACGCGTGGGCCTGGGCGGCCAGCTGGTCGGGGGACGGTGCCGGCGAGGTCCGCCCGAGCCGCGACGTGACGACCTCGCCCCGCTCGCCCGCCCGGGCCGCTGCCTCGACGAGCGCGAGCGCCTTCGGGTACGCCCGCGCCAGCCGGGGCACGAGCCGTCCGCCCTCGCCCTGGGTGGCGCCGTACATCGCGCCGAGCATCGCGCCCTTGGCCTGCTGCCGGGTCTCGACCGCACCCGAGGCGACCACGCCGTCGTACAGGTCGCGGCCCCGCCCGGCCTCCGCCATCGCACGGTCCTGCGCGAGCGCGGCGAGGACACGGGGTTCGAGCTGCGCCGCGTCCGCGACGACGAGTTTCCAGCCGGGGTCGGGGACGACCGCGGCCCGGATCTGCTTCGGCAGCTGCAGGGCTCCGCCGCCGCTGGCCGCCCACCGTCCGGAGACGACACCGCCGACGACGTACTCCGGGTGGAACCGGCCGTCCTCGATCCACTCGTCGAGCCACGTCCAGCCGTTCGCGGTGAGCAACCGGGAGCGCCGCTTGTAGTCGAGCAGCGGTTCGATCGCCGGGTGGTCGTGGCGCGCGAGCTCCCACTTGCGCGTGGACTCGACGACGAGCCCGGCCCGGCGGAGTGAGCGGAGGACGTCCGTGGGCGAGTCGGGGTTGAGCGCCGGGTCGTCGAGCCGTTCCCGCAGCACGGCGGCGAGGTCCTCGAGCCGCTGCGGCCGGACGCCGTACGGCACGCGGGGGCCGAGCACGTCCTCGAGGATCCGCTCGTGCACGTCGACCCGCCACGGCAAGCCCCCGAAGCGCATCTCCGCGGCGACGAGTGCCCCGGCCGACTCGGCCGCGAGCAACAGCCGGAGCGCACCCGGATCCCGGGACCCGGCCACGGCCTCCTGTTGCGCGCGGAACTCGGCGACGGGATCGGCGCCGGACACCGGATCTGCAGCGATCCGTCCGGTGGACGACGGCCCCGACGCGAAGATCGAGTCGTCGAACAGGGCGTCCGCGCGCGGTGCGGGGGTGGCCTGCCCCGGGTCGTCCCACGGGCCGTCCGGCGCCGTCGCGAGCGGCGAGCCCGCGGTCGCGACCGCGGTGCGCAGGATCCGGTGGCACAGCCGCAGGTCGACGCACCGCGCGACACGGCCGCCCGCCGCGAGCACCTGCGGGTACCAGCGGGCCGTGTCGTCCCACACCCACCGCACGCCCGGCGCTTCGTGTGCCGCGATCCAGGCCGGGAGGCCCGCGGCGGCCACGTGCACCGGCGCGCCCTGGGCGGTCCCCGCGTCCGACAGGACGGTCGCGAGCGCGCCGCCGTCGACGCGGTTCAGGACGATGTGCACCCGTCGATCATGCCCGGGACCACCGGCACGGCCGGCACGGTCAGCCCTCCTCGGTTCCGACGAGGTACTTCCGGAGGGCGCCGTCCGCGAGCACCGTACGCACGACGGCGGGGTCGTGCAGGGCGTGGCGGTGGAGCGACGACGGGCGACACATCGGGTGAAGGTCCAGCCGCCGATGCCCCGACCCCCGGGCCCGACGCGGACGGGGTGAGGACCGGATGTGACCATGCCCGGACGCTTCCCGACCCCCTCCGACCGAACTGGAGCACCGATCCACATGAGCGATGACCGACCCGTCCAGCAGCAACCCCGCACCCTCTCGCCGGCGACGGCGTCGGAGGATCGATTAGGGAGTCCCAGCCGTCGCTCGATCGTCCTCGCGGGGGCGTGGAGCGTTCCCGCGATCGCCATCGCCACCGCGACCCCTGCACATGCGGCCAGTGACAGCGCCACCATCACGGTCTCGTTCGCCGATTCCGCGCCTCGCGCACCGGGTTCCTCGCTCGCCGACGGGACCGCGACCGTCCGCTCCGGCAGCGGAGTTCCGTTGCCGAACGAGACCGTCGTCCTCACGGTCTCCGGACCCGCCTCCTTCGGCCCCCCGGGGACCACCACGATCACGGTCACCACCGACGCCGCAGGCCAGGCGACTGCCGCCGGTCTCACCGCGGGCACGACCAACGGCACGGTGACGCTCACTGCGACCGTGACCGGTGCGGGGACTGCCACCGCCACGATCAGCGTCCTCCATCAGGGTGTGCTCCACCAGGAGGCCGCGGTCCGGTTCCCGGCGGCGACCGGCGCGTTCACCGCACTCGCCTCGAACAGCACGTCGAACAACCGGTACGGCGTCGCTGGCGTGACCTCGGCCGGCGAGGTGTGGAGTTACTACTCGGGGACGAACACGGTGCGACGGGTCGCCACCGGTGCCGATCCGTCGATCGCGCCGGCGATCGCCCTCCGGGGGAACTCGAACGACAGCTTCACCCACTACGTGAAGGGAGGCGTGGCTTTGAACGACAATGGCTCACCGCTGTTCCCCGGGGTACCGGGACCGTTCACGCACCTGACCGCGACGAGTACTGCGGACAACCTGTACTGCGTCGTCGCGGTGACGTCTGCCGGTGCCGTCTGGCGGTACTTCTACGGCAACACGTCCTCCAGCGTGGCGCAGGTCGCGTCGGACGCGGATCCGACGATCCCGCCGGTGTCGGCGATCAGATCCGTCAGCAAGGACTCCTCGCAGGTCTTCGTGACCCGGGACGGCGTCCTCCACTCCCGCAGTACTGCAGACGCGACTCCCTTCCCGACGACGGCGCGGTTCGTGGGCGCGTCGGCGACCAGCACGCTGGCCAACCACTACGCGTTCGTCGCCGTGACGTCCACCGGCGAGGTGTGGCGCCTCGGCTACCGCAGCAGCGCGCCGACCCTCATCGACCGCGTCGCCACCGGCGCCGACCCCACGGTCACACCGGTGGTCGGGATCCGCTCCGACGCCAACGACCACGTTCCCGTCTGGGTCGGGACGGACGGCCGGGCGTACTCGACCTGGTCGAGTACGCCCGTCTTCCCGGCGGCGACCGGCCGCTTCACGCATCTCGCCGCGGACGCGGAGGCGCACAACCGGTTCGCGGTCGTGGGGGTCACGACGACCGGCGAGGTGTGGCGGTGGCACTACGGCGGGAACAACTCCAGAACCGACGACTACACGCGTGTCCTCACCGGTGCGGACCCGGCCATCGCACCGGGTGTGGGACTGCGCGACGACTCGAACGACTCCGTCGCGTTCTCCGTGACCGGGGCGTCCGCCTGAACCGGACACAATTCGTCATTCTCGAGTGGCGCGGGAATGGGCGCGGTCCAGGCTGGGTTCCAGGAACGTCCGCGAACGCACCGAGGGAACCCCATGCACCACCTGAGAACCGCCACCGTCGTCGCCGCCACCGCGGCACTCGCACTCGCACTCACCGGGTACTCCGGCGCCACGGGGACCGCGCCGGCGAGCGCCGCCAGCAGCACGAAGGGCGGGACGCTCCACATCCTGACCACCGCGACGGCGGTGCACCTCGATCCCGCGACGAGCCAGAACCTGTCGACGACGACGCTCGGCCTGGTCGTCCGACGCCTCACCACGTGGGACATCCGGCCGGGGAAGACCGCGAAGGTCGTGCCGGACCTCGCCACGACCACGGGCACGCCGAGCGACGGCGGGAAGACCTGGACCTACCACCTGAAGAAGGGGATCGAGTTCCAGGACGGCACCCCGATCACCAGCCAGGACATCAAGTACGGCGTCGAGCGCTCCTTCGCGCCGACCCTCACCGGTGGCCTGAGCTACCACAAGTCGCTGCTCGTCGGCGGCTCGAGCTACCAGGGTCCGTTCGACGGCAAGCAGCTCGACAGCATCGCGACGCCCGACGACCGCACGATCGTGTTCCACCTCGATGCGGCCTACGGCGACTGGCCGTGGATCGCGTCGATGCCCGCGTTCGCGCCCGTGCCGCAGGGCAAGGGCGACCCGAACACGTACGACGCGAAGCCGGTCGCGTCGGGCCCCTACCAGGTGCAGTCGAACCAGCAGGGCTCCCAGCTGACCCTCGTGCGGAACAAGCACTGGAGCGCCGGGACGGACACGGTGCGCACCGCGGGCCCCGCGAAGATCGTGTTCGAGGAGAGCCAGGACGAGTCGACCGTGACCCAGAGCCTCATCGCCGACTCGGGTGACGCGAAGGACTCGTTCGCCGCCACCTACCTCGGGGCCGCCGAGCTCAACCAGGTCCGCCAGAACCCGTCCGCCGCGTCGCGCGTCGCCACGTCGAAGGCCGGCCCGATCACGTACCTCGCCATGAACACGCAGCGTGGCGCACTGAAGGACCTCCAGGTGCGCAAGGCCCTGGAGTACGCGACCGACAAGCGCGCCTTCCGGATCGCCGCCGGTGGCGCCCAGGCGGGCACGTACGCGTCGACGCTCATCACACCGGGCATCGCGGGCCGTACGTCGTACGACCTGTACAAGGCACCGGCGTCCGGGAACGTGAAGAAGGCGAAGGCGCTGCTCAAGGCGGCGGGCCAGAAGGACCTGCACTTCACGCTCCTGACGCAGAACGACCCGTCGTACCTCGCCCAGGCGCAGGCGCTCCAGCAGGGGCTCAAGCGCGCGGGCATCGCGGTGACGCTCAAGCCCGAGGACGTCGACAGCTTCTACACCGACGCCACGAACGACTCGTCGTACGACCTCGTCCTGTACGGCTGGCAGCCGGACTTCCCGAGCGCGAACGCGAACATCCAGCCGCTGTTCGCCTCGTCCCAGATCGGGAACGGCGGGAACAACGTGTCGCACTACAGCAACAGCGACGTCGACGCCCTCATCACGAAGGCGACGGCGACGGTGAACCGCTCGAAGGCGAACGCGCTGTGGGCCCAGGTCGACCGTCGCGTCATGCAGGACGCGCCGATCGTGCCGCTGACCTACGCGAAGCAGTCGTTCCTCCGCGGCTCGGACGTCCAGCACTTCTTCGTGCCGGACTTCCCCGCGTACCCGAACTACCTCAAGGTCACGCTCGCCAAGTGAGCGAGGACCGCACCGCGCCCGTCCTCGACGTCCGGGGGCTCCGTGTCGCCTTCGGCGGCGGTGCCCCCGTCGTCGACGACATCACGTTCGCCCTCCACCCCGGCCGGGTCCTGGCGCTCGTCGGCGAGTCCGGTTCGGGCAAGTCCGTCTCGGCGATGAGCGTCCTCGGGCTCCTGCCGTCGACCGCCGCGGTGTCGGGGAGCATCCGCTTCCGGCGCACGCCCGACGCGGAGCCCGTCGAGCTCGTCGGGGCGGACGCGGACGTCCTCCGCAGTGTGCGCGGTGCGGGCATCGGCACCGTGTTCCAGGAGCCCATGGGGTCGTTCACGCCCGTGCTGTCGATCGGCACGCAGATCGCCGAGGCCGTCCGTGCGCACCGGTCCGGCGCTGACGTCGTCGCCCGGACGGAGGCGCTGCTCACCGCCGCCGGCATCGCCGACCCCGCCCGGGTCCGACGCGCCTACCCCCATGAGCTGTCCGGCGGGCAGCTCCAGCGCGCGATGATCGCGATGGCGCTGGCGGCCGACCCGGTCGCGCTCATCGCCGACGAGCCGACGACCGCACTCGACGTCACCGTGCAGGCCGGGATCCTCGACCTGCTCCGCCGCCTGTGTCGCGAGCGTGACCTCGCCGTGCTCCTCATCACCCACGACATGGGCGTGGTCGCCGACGTCGCGGACGACGTCCTCGTCATGCGGGCCGGGCGGGCGGTCGAGGCGCAGTCGGCCGCCGACCTGTTCGCGGCGCCGCACGCCGCCTACACCCGCGAGCTCCTGGCCGCGGTCCCCGTACTCGGTGGGCCGAGCCGGGCCTCCCGGCCGGACGCGGAGGCGCGGCCCACCACCGGCACGTCGTCGTCCGGACCGAGATCCACGGCCGGGTCCATGGACCGGGAGGTCGTGGCCCGCCTGACCGACGTCGCCATCACGTACGGCGGACGGCGCGCGACACCCGCCGTCGCCGACATCGACCTCGCGATCCGCGCGGGCGAGGTCCTCGGGCTCGTCGGCGAGTCCGGCTCGGGCAAGTCGACGATCGGGCGGGCGCTCGCCGGCCTCGTCCCGGTGTCGTCCGGGACCGTCGAGGTCTCCGGCACGGATCTCCGGCGCGCGCGGCGGCGGCGGCTCCGCGCGGTCCGCAGCCGCGTCGGGTACGTGTTCCAGGACCCTGCGTCCTCGCTCAACCCCCGCGCGACGATCGGGTGGAGCATCGCCGAGCCGCTGCGCCTGCACACCGACCTCGGCGAGACCGCCCGCCGGGCCCGGGTCCGCGAGCTGCTCGAGGCCGTGCGGCTCGACCCCGCGTACGCCGACCGGTTCCCGCACCAGCTCTCCGGCGGGCAGCGGCAGCGCGTGGCGGTGGCGCGCGCGCTCGCCCTGCACCCGGTCCTCCTGATCGCCGACGAACCGACGAGCGCGCTCGACGTCACCGTGCAGCGCACCGTGCTCGACCTGCTCGCGACGCTGCAGGCGGAACTCGGGTTCGCGTGCCTGCTCATCAGCCACGACCTGGCCGTCGTCCGGCAGCTCGCCGACGAGGTCGTCGTGCTCCGCCGCGGCCACGTCGTCGAGCGCGGCACGGCGGCCGAGGTCCTCGAGGACCCGCAGGACCCGTACACACGCATGCTGCTCGCCGCCGCCCCCGTCGCGGACCCGGTCCGCCAGGCCGAGCGGCGGTCCACCTGGCGCCGGCTCGTCGCCGCCGGTGGCACGACCGAGGAGGCCCGCGCATGACCGCGAACGTCGTCGACCGCCCCGTCGCCCCCACGCCCGCCGCCACCGGGTTCCGCGCCGTCGCCCGCCGCGTCGGCCGGGACCGCTGGGCACTCGCCAGCGCGATCGTCATCGTCGTGTTCGCGCTCGTCGCGATCGGCGCACCGCTCATCGCCGGGCTCAGCGGGCAGGACCCGTACCGGTACCACCTCGGGACGCTCACCGGGTTCGGCGCACCGAAGGGCACGGGCGGCGGGATCAGTGCCGCGCACTGGTTCGGCGTCGAGCCGCTGACCGGCCGCGACCTGTTCGCGATCGTCACCTACGGCGCCCGGACCTCGCTCGGGGTCGGGATCGCCGCGACGATCCTGTCGATGGTGCTCGGCGTGCTCGTCGGCGTCACCACCGGGTTCTTCGGCGGCTGGTACGACCGCGGGATGAGCCGGGTCGTCGACGTCATGTTCGGGTTCCCGTCGCTCGTGTTCATGATCGCGCTGACCGCCATCGTGCCGAACCGGTTCCCCGCCCCCGTGCTCGTCGTGCTCGTCATCGGGTTCTTCGGCTGGCCGGCCGTCGCCCGGGTGATCCGCGGGCAGACACTGTCCCTGCGGCAGCGGAACTTCGTCGTCGCGTCGACCGCGATGGGCGCCGGTTCCTGGCACGTCATCATCCGCCAGCTCCTGCCGAACCTCGCCGCGACGATCACCGTCTACGCGACGATCTCGATCCCGAGCATGATCGGGGCCGAGGCCGCGCTGTCGTTCCTCAGCGTCGGGGTGACGCCCCCGACGCCGTCCTGGGGCCGCACCATCGGCGACGCCGTGGGGTGGGTGCAGACCGACCCCATGTACCTCGTGTTCCCCGGAGCCGCCCTGTTCGTCATCACGCTCGCGTTCAACCTGCTCGGGGACGCCCTCCGCGACGCCCTCGACCCGCGCCGGACGGAGGTGTCGCGATGAGGACCTGGCGCTTCGTGCTGTTCCGCGTCCTCGGCGCGATCGTGGTGTTGTTCGTCGTGGCCGCGGTCACCTACGCGCTGTTCACCCTGCTGCCGACGAACGCCGCCCGCGCGATGTGCGACAAGCCCTGCACGCCCGACCGCCTGGCGCAGGTCAAGGCGTTCATCGGCACCGACCTGCCCTGGTGGCAGCAGTTCCTCGACTACCTGTCGGGCATCTTCGTCGGGCGGCACTTCGGCAGCGGCTCGACCGCCGTGGTCTGCGGCGCACCGTGCTTCGGGTACTCGTTCCAGCTCCACCAGAGTGTCACGACGCTGATCCTGTCCCGCCTGCCGGTCACGGCCTCCATCGCGATCGGCGCCGCCGTGCTGTGGCTCGTCGCGGGTGTCGCCGGCGGCACCGTGTCCGCGCTCCGACGTGGATCGGTGCTCGACCGGGCGGTCATGACGATCGCCGTCGGTGGGGTCTCGGCGCCGGCGTACCTCGTGGGACTGTTGGCGATCCTCCTGTTCGGGTTCGTGCTCCGGATCCTGCCGACCGGCGGCTACGTCGCGTTCACCGACGACCCCGTGCAGTGGTTCCTGCACCTGCTCCTGCCCTGGTGCGTGCTCGCGTTCATCAGCGCCGCGATCTACGCCCGACTGACCCGCGGCGAGATGCTCGAGGTGATGGGCCAGGACCACATCCGCACCGCCCGCGCCAAGGGCCTGAGCGAGTCGCAGGTCGTCGTCCGGCACGGGCTCCGCACCGCGATCCTGCCCGTCGTGACCCTGTTCGGGCTCGACCTCGGCACCCTGCTCGGCGGTGCGGTGATCACCGAGAAGGTGTTCTCGATGCAGGGGCTCGGCGCACTGCTCATCGACGCGGTGCACTCGCTGGACCTGCAGGTCGTCGTCGGGTTCACGCTGTTCGCGGCGTTCCTGGTCGTCACCGCGAACGTCATCGTCGACCTGGTGTACGGGGTCGTGGATCCGCGGGTGCGGACGGGGCGCTGAGGTCGAGCGGCGCGCCCCACCCGGGTCCCGGTTCCTCCGCCGTCGGACTTCCCCGAGGCACGGTCCGATCTGAACCAGGTGACCGAGGGCCGACACGGGCAACGCGACCAGATCAGCCGGTCCGCCGTGTGCCGTGACCTCGGCCAACCGTGTCGCTCCGCACCGGTCTCCTCATCGTCGCACCCGCGCACCCGACCAGAACCAGGCGCTCGTCACGAACACGACGACCGCGAAGAAGAAGCCGAGCGCGTCCGTTCCCCCGTCGTACGTCCGGGCGTCGACGGCATGAACGGTCCCGACGACGAGGACGACGCCGACCACCGCCAGGAGCATCGCGGCACCCCGGAGCACGAGCGCCCGCGTGTTCGACCGGTCTGAGCGCGCCGCCGGCTGGACGTCGTACCGCGACAACCACCGGCGACTGCGGAGAACGGACTGACCGATGCCCGCCACCGCGCAGATCAGAGCCCCCAGGTCGAAGAGCACCATCGCCCACGGAGTCCTGTTGAACCAGAGCGCGGCACCGACGGCCATGACCAGCCCCAGGAGCGCCACCCAACGGGTCAGTGTCCACAGCAGTCGCCACATGCCGTACCCTCCGTCTCCCGGGCCGTGCCCTCAGTCCTCCGTGTCGACGCCACCCGGTCGCACCGCGGCGGTGTCGGCGACGTCGATCCGGGTCATGCCGTCGCCACGGTCCTCGGTGGTGATCCGCGGGGCCGCATCCGCCTCGGTCGACCCCGAAGCCCGGGTGAGCTCGTCGTGGCGCCGCTCCGAGAACGTCATGTCCACGCCGTCGTCGGTCGTCTCGAGGGGATCGCGAGCATCCGTCATACGAGGGACGCTACCCGCCGCTACACGAATTGGATGCGTGAGCAGCACCGATGCCACCAGCTCCAGCTCCATCTCGTGGAGTTGCATGCCGACGTGCAGCCGGGGCGGCCGCCGGCCCTGTCGGCTCGGCTGGCGGGATGTCGCACGAGCTGACCCGCGCCGTCCATCACGAGACCGGGACGACGGTCCATGAGGAACAGGTTGCTTGTTAAAATTAACACTGTCATCTGCCGGATGTGCTAAATTTATCAAGTGCGCTCACCTCTCACGAACCCGTTCCAACCGGGTTCCGATGTGGTTCCAGATGTATGGGCTGGTCGTGTCGAGCAGTTGGCCGATTGGCGGGACGTCGTTCGCCCGCGTCGTCATGCGGGCCTGTACGAGACAGGCCGAACCATCCTCGGTGAACCTGGTACCGGCAAGTCGAGCCTGGTACGCCGGATCGCACGCGATGCCGCAGAGGGCGGCGACTGGGTCACCCCCCAACTGCGCATACCTGCCGGTGCTGATCCGTTGAAGATCGTCGCGTCCGCAGTGCTGCGGCTGGCCGACAAGGCCGGCCTCCTGGCAACGAGTCGGCAACGGGTCCTGGACGTCCTCGCGCGAGTCGAACAGATCGCGGTGTCGGGGTTCTCCGTCGCGGTGCGCGGAGAAGCAGGACCAGAGCCGTTCACCGCACTGTTCGACCTGCTGGTCGAACTCGGGCAGGCCGCCATCGCGCAGAACGCCGTGGTGTTGATCCACATCGACGAGGTGCAGAACATCACCGACGAGGCAGCGCTGTCGCAGTTGCTCATCGCTCTCGGTGACGCGCTGTCGCACCAGGTCGAGGTCACGGCTCCGGGCGGTGTCCTCGTCGAGCGACACCTGCCCCTCGCCGTGTACCTGACGGGGCTGCCGGACTTCGAGGACATGGCCGGCGCTCGGAAGGGCGCCACCTTCGCCCGGCGATTCCGCACCATCACGCTTGCCGCCCTCGACGAGGCGGATCTCCTGCAGGCGCTGCAGCCATTCGTGTTCGACGGTTGGGCCACCCCCGACGGGAACGGCGGTCTCGAATCCATCCAGATGAGTTCCGGGGCTGCGAGAGCCGTCGTGGCTCTCTGCTGCGGGGAGCCGTTCCTGTTCCAGCTCGCCGGTCAACGCGCCTGGAATGCAGGGAGCGCCTCGACCATCTCCCAGGAGGAGGTCGTGGCCGGGTGGCGCGGAGCTCAGGGTGAGGCCTCGGCACACGTCGAGCGCATCCTGAACCGGCTGCCGGCTCGTGAACACGAGTTCGTCGAGGCGATGGCGGCGCTGCCGCCGGCCGACCGCACGCTGACGAAGATCGCCGCCCAGATGGGCATGACCTCCGCGACGAAGGTGGGGCCGTTCTCGCAGCGACTGGACACGGTCCGCGGGATCATCGACCGGGGCAAGTCCTACTCGTTCCGCAACCGTGCCGTCGAGGCGTACCTGACGACGGACTGGCCGCGCGTCGACTGACCCAGCCCTCCTGGCAACTCAGCCCTTCGTGCCCGTCGACCAGATGCCCGTCGAGCCCTTCTTGAGCACGACGTTGCCGTTGCCCTGCACGACGAGCGTCGTGCCCGACCCGGCCCGGCTGGTGTTCGACGCCCACCGCGCCTTGCCCGAGGTGTCGTAGACCACCAGGTTGCCGTCCGCCTGCAGGCTCATGTACGCGCCGTGGTACTTGCTCGTGTTCGTCGCCCAGCGCGCTCGGCCGCCGATGTACATGACGAGGTTGCCGTCGGCCTGCATGATGAACTGCCGCGTGCCCGAGCCGTCCTGGATGAACTGGCCGCCGGTCAGCGTCACGGGCGCCTTGAGGGTGTCGCGGCCGGACAACCCCGTGTGCCAGAGCACCGTGCTCCCCCTGGTCAGGCGGAGGTCGCCCGTGTTCGTGACCGCGAGCACGGCACCGCTGCCCTTGCCGCTCGTGCGGGACTGCCACACCGCCTTCTGCGCGGCCGTGTAGATGACCGCGTTGCCGTCGGCCTGCACCGCGAGCGAGGTCCCACCACGGCCGTTCGTCCCGGACGACCAGAGCGCGCGCCCGTTGCCGTACAGCACGAGGTTGCCGTCGGCCTGCATCGTCAGCGTGTACTGCTGGTTCGGCGACGTGATCGAGTGGCCGACGGCGAGGGTCGCGGGCGCGGTCAGCGAGGTGCTGCAGCTGCTCGTCCCGGGCAGCGCGGTCGCCAGGGCCGCCCAGTTCGGGGAACCGAGACCGGTCGCCATGTCGTAGCCGGTGGTCGCGCTGTAGAGCAGGTTGTTGCCGCTCGTGACGTCGCGGAAGTCCCCGCGGTTCCCGTAGAGCGTCGCGTGCACGTCGCCGACGCCGGTACTGCAGCCGAGGCTCGACAGGGTGGCGGCGAGCTGCCCCGCCATGATCGGCGCCGCCGCGCTCGTCCCACCGCCGAGGACCCATCCGCCCTCCGCGCCGATGTAGACGCCGGGGCCGGTGTCGGGATCGGCCACCGCGCTGATGTCCGGTACCAGCCGCGTGCTGCCCGGGAGGCCCACACCGCTCTGGTACGTCGGCCGCGCGGTCCGGGTCGAGGACCCACCACCGCTGCCGACCGCGTCGGCCCGGTCGCTCCAGGCGGTCTCGCGCCAGCTCGTGCCGCTCCCCGTGAGGCTGGTCCCGCCGACACCGACGACCGACGGCACGACGGCCGGGAAGTCGACGTCGGGCGTGCTCGAGGTTCCGCCACCGCAGTCGTAGGCGCCGTCGTCACCCGAGGCCGCGAAGGTGGTGGCACCGGCGACGACCGCGCGATCGATGGCGTCCTGGACGGCGCTCTCGAACGACGAGGACAGCGACGACTCGCACATCCCCCACGAGGTGCTCAGCGCGACGATGCCACTGCTCGTGACGTCGGTCGCGACGCGGTCGTACGCGTCGTAGATGCCCTGGGCCGAGTTCGGCGCGACGTAGATGCGCTGGGACGCCTTCGGCGCGGTGGCGAAGAGCATCTCCTGGTCCAGGGCGACCTCGGAGCCGCCACCGTCGACGGACGTGGTGGTGGACGCGCCGTCGACCGCGACCTGCGTGATCGACGGCAACGTGACGCCCACGGCGTTCGCGTAGGTGGTCAGATCGCTCTTCGACCAGCCGGAGAACTGCACCGTGGCGATCGTCGTCCCGGCACCGGTGCTCCCGGAGCGCGTCACGCCGTAGGCGCTGGCCAGGTCGGCCGGGGTCCTGCCGCCGGGGAGTGCGTGGTGCTCGAACACCGGGCGCTGGTCGAGGCCGAGCACGGTCGTCACCGCGCCGGACAGGCCCGACGGCAGGTCCAGCGCCGTCGTCGGGTGCAGGGTGTCCCCCTTGCCCGCGAGGTCGACGCCGAACACGGACTCCGCCTGGGCGACCGTGCCCGAGACCTGGACGTCCCACGTGTCCTGCGCGGTGACGTGGAGGCCCGCCGCACGGAGTGCGTCGACCACGTCGTCCCGGGTGTCCGTGGTCGGGGCGACGTCGGTGAGCGCGTCCTTCCGCTGGGCCTTCGTCATGGTGTCCGCCTGGCGGACCAGGTCGCGGAGTTCACCGCGATCGGACGGCTGCAGCACGACCGTCATGTCGATCGGAGCACCGCTGGGGGCCGGGGCCGTCGCGGTCGCGGAGGGGGCGGGCGTCGTGGCCGAGGGGCTCGGCGACGCGGTCGGCGCGGTCGATGCGGTGGCCCCGGACGCGGGCGAGGCCGCCGACGGCGCGGGCGCCGCGGCGGAGGGGGTGGACGTCGACGCGGCGGACGTCGTGGCGGTGGTCGCGCCTCCCGGCTCGTCCGCCACCGCGGGGAGGGCCGAGCCGGTGACCGTGAGGGCGGCGGCGGCGACGACGATGAGGGGCAGACGGACGGTGCGCATGGTCACTCTCGGAGGCTGAGCGGTCGGGGGTGCCCGGCGCCGATTCGGGTTGCGATCGCCGACCTGACGACGCTAGCCCGAGCGGAGGCCCGACAACAGCCCCTGTGCGACCTCACAGACCCCCAGTTGGCGGGGTCGTGTCGGCGTGGTGGGCGTCCGGAGGCGGTCAGGGGCGCGTGGGCCGGAGCGTGATCAGGGGCGTGACGGCCCGCCGTCCTGCTGGTACCGGGCGTTCGTGACGTCGTTCGTCGACCCGTGGATCGAGATCGCCCCCGTGGCGAAGTCGGCTTCGAGCTGCTCGAGTGATCGCCCCCGGGTCTCGGGGACGACCGTGAGCACGAACACGAGCGCGGCGGCGTTGAGCACGGCGAACACGAAGAACGTCGTCGAGATCCCGAAGGCCGCGACGGCGATGGGGAACGTCAGGCTGACCCCGAAGTTCGCGAGCCAGAGCACGAGTGCGGTGAGCCCCATGCCGGCCCCACGGAGGCGCAGCGGGAACACCTCGGAGAGCATGAGCCACACGAGTGGCCCGATGGTGCCCTGCATGATGCCGACGAAACAGATGATGAACACGAGGACGACCACCGCGCGGAGGGTGCCCTGCGGCAGGACCACCGAC
The DNA here is from genome assembly GCF_003234555.1 of Curtobacterium sp. MCBD17_019. Lineage (NCBI taxonomy): Bacteria > Bacillati > Actinomycetota > Actinomycetes > Micrococcales > Microbacteriaceae > Curtobacterium > Curtobacterium sp. MCBD17_019. Next base: position 200,875 of record NZ_QKTT01000005.1, read on the forward strand.
GCCAGACCGATCAGCAGATGGAACAGGGTCGTGCCCGCGAACCCGCTGATGAGGAACGTGCGCCGGCCCAGTCGGTTGATGAAGCGGAGGCCGATCACGACGGCGAGGACCGCGATCACCCCCGAGCCGACGTTTGCGATCAGGGCACCCTGCTGGCTGAACCCGGACTCCTGCAGCACCTGCGTGCCGTAGTACATGATCGAGTTGATCCCGGTGACCTGCTGGGCGATGCCGAGTCCGCCGCCGATGTACACGAGCCTGCGGAGCCACGGCTCGCGGAACAGATCGCGGATCCGGCCGGAGCGGGCCTCCGCTTCCTCCGCGGCGAGGTCGTGCAGCTCGGCCATCTCGGCCACCGCGCGCTCGTCCGAGCGGATGGTGCGGAGCACGGCGAGCGCGTCGTCCTCGCGCCCCTTGCCGAGCAACCACCGCGGGCTCTCCGGCACGCGGAGCATGCCGATGAACAGCGCGACGGCGGGGATCAGCGCGACCGCGAGCATGTACCGCCAGACGTCGGTGTGGGAGCCCCAGATCGACCCGATCACGGCGTTGATCGCGAATGCGGCCAGCTGTCCCGTCACGATCATGAGCTCGTTCCGGGTCACGAGACCGCCGCGCTTCTCGGTCGGCGACAGCTCCGCCAGGAACACCGGGACCGTGACGGACGCCCCGCCGACGGCGATGCCGAGGACGAACCGCGCCGCGACGAGGACCTCCCACGTCGGGGACAGCACGCACGCGAGCGCGGCGACGAAGAAGACGACGGCGAGCGTGCGGATGGTGGGTCTCCGACCGTTGTGGTCGGAGATGCGACCCGTGGTGAACGCGCCGAGCGCCGCCCCGACGAGGATCGCCGACGTCACGAGCCCCTCGGTCGTGGGTGTGAGCCCGAGATCCGCGGTGAGCGAGTCGAGCGCGCCGTTGACGACGCCGGTGTCGTACCCGAAGAGCAGACCGCCGAAGGTCGCGACGACCGCGACGAACCCGAGCCGTCGCGAGTACGGACCCGGGGTCAGCGGTGGCAGGGCCCGTCCGCCCGGTGCAGGTCGCCCCGTCGTGTCGGCTCCCCCGGCTGTCGTGCTCCGCGTCGCCACCATCGCTCCTCGTGATCCGCCCCGTCGGAGACCCGACGGTCGGGCCGTCGCTCGGAGGGGGAGGAATCGACGCTATCGAGCGGCGTCCGCGTGGTCGCTCAGCTGCTCCTGTCCGGTGGATCCGTCGGCGAGGACAGCCGGTGTGGAGGCCGTCTCGGCGGCGGCCCGCTCGGCCATGGCGGTCGTCAGGGTCGTCAGCACACGGGTCACGACGGCGTTGTCCTCGTCGGACAGCCGGTCGAAGACGTCCACGACGGACTCGTGGAACCGCTCGTACGCGGCGTCGATCTTGCGGGCGGCCTGCTCGCTCGGCTCGAGGACCTGCGCGCGCCGGTCGCTCGGGTGCGCCACCCGCCGGAGGTCGCCCTTGCGCTCGAGCTCGTCGACGATCTTGGTGACCGACGCGTTCGACACGTTGAGCATGACGACGAGGTCCTTGGGGCCCATGGCCCGCTCGTCACGCTGCGCCTGGAGCAGGTAGCGGATGGCGTGGAACTCGTTCTTCGTCAGGCCGCTCGCGACCCGGGCGCGTTCGATCTGTTGCTCCTCGGCGCTCTGCACGCCCAGGAGCGCGTCGACGGCCTGGCGAGCGGCCGCGCTCCGCGGCTCTCGTGCGTACAGGTGCCGCGCTTCGCGGCGGACGACGGTCAACGGCATCGGCGGATGTGGTCCTTCTGGTCGGTCGTTCCGGTGGCGTGGATGCTACGCGGTGGGTGCCGCGAAGAAGTCGGCGTAGCTCGGGCCGCTCGCGGCGCCCGATCCCCGCCCGGACAGCAGGCGCGGGTCCTCGACCCGACGCGAGACGTAGGCGTCGATGACGGCCGGGTCGGTCAGTCCGTAGCGTCGACCCGCGCCCGCGCGCATCGTGCCGGCGCCGGACCAGGCCTGGTACGTGCTGTGCATCAGCAGACACCCCGATCGGCGAGCAGCGGCCGCATGTCGATCGGCTGCGTCGGCGGGAACCGGTCGAGCGCGGCGCTCGACGGGTCGATGAAGGAGGTCCCGGAGACCCGGGGGTGGGGCTGCGCGATGCTCATCATGGTCTCGTTTCTGGCGGCGTCGCCGGGCGCGATCGGGGTGATGATGCCCGGGGGTCGGGCACGGCAAAAGAATGCCACATCGTGAACTACTCGCGCAACGAAACAGTAGCCGACCTGTTCGTTCCGTTCGGAAAACGGACAGATCGTGAACCGCGTCGGCGGCGCGTCTGGATCCGGACCAGGCAGACGAGCCCGGATCCCCGGACGCGGAGGCGCGCGTCCAGGTGGTCGAAGAGGACAGCATCGCCCGGCGCCAGTGGCGTCGGAGGCCCGTCCGGACCGAGCGCGGCCGGCTCGGCGATCGCTGTCCGGCCGTCCAGCGCGACGACGACGGTCAGATCGGCCGCGTCCGCGAGGACCTCCGCCTCGACACCCGGATCGACGTCGACCACGGCGACCTCCGCCACCGCGCGCCCCCGCCGGGTCATCACGTTGAGGTCGCGGGTCGCGGTCGTGCTCGTCGCGGCCACGGCCTCCTCGCCGGTGAACGTGACCGATCCGAACGGTGGGACGATCTGCACGGCATCCGCGACCGTGAGCGCGAGCGGCTCCGGCCCCAGGCACACGAGCGTGCGGTCCACACCCGGCAACGTGCTGAACGGACCGGGTGCCTCGACCGCGGCGATGCTGATCCGCCAGTCCCACCTGGGGGACGCCGAGGGCCCGCGGGCCAGTTCCCACGTCACGCCGCCGCCGTTGGCCCAGGGCCCGGGCTCGACGTCGGCGAACCGGACGAGCTCGGTCACCGGACCGCGGGATCCGCGGCGGCCCAGCGCTCCGTCCGGACGCCGGAACGCCAGACCCCCGCGACGAGTTGCACGCCCGGCCGGTACGCCAGGTGGACGTACGAGGGCGCGTCGAGCACGACGAGGTCCGCGCGACTGCCCACGCGCAGGACGCCGACGTCGTCCCGTCGGAGTGCGGCGGCACCCCCGGTGGTCGCGGCCGCGAGGGCCTCGTCCGGCGTCATGCCCATCTGCGTCACCGCGAGCGCGATGCAGAAGGGCATCGCGGTCGTGAAGGACGATCCGGGGTTGCAGTCCGTCGCGATCGCCGTCCGGACACCCGCGTCGCGGAGGCGCGCGACCGACGGGAACGGTTGCCGTGTCGAGAACTCCGCCCCGGGCACGAACGTCGCGACGGTGCTCGACCCGGCGAGTGCGTCCACGTCGTCGTCGTCGAGGAACGTGCAGTGGTCGACGCTCGCGGCCCCGAGCTCCACCCCGAGGCGTGCCGCTCCGGACGCGGTCAGCTGGTTCGCGTGCACCCGGAGACCGAGCCCCGCCGCCTGCCCGGCGAGCAGGATCCGTCGTGCCTCGTCGACGTCGAACGCGCCCTCCTCGCAGAAGACGTCGATCCACCGGGCGTGGGGTCGGCAGGCCTCGAGCATCGCACCGGCCACCAGGTCGACGTAGGCGCTCCGGTCACCCGCGGACTCCTCGGGGACGACGTGCGCGCCGAGGAACGTCGTATCGTCGGTGAACCGCGCGGCGATCCGGAGCAGCCGCGCCTCGTCCTCGACGGTCAGGCCGTAGCCGCTCTTGATCTCGACCGACGTCGTGCCCGAGCGCAGGGCCTCGTCGAGCAGGCGGGACGTCCGGGCGACCAGGGCCTCCTCCGTCGCCGCCCGGGTCGCGCGCACCGTGGTGCGGATGCCGCCCGCGGCGTAGGGACGGCCCGCCATCCGGGCGGCGAACTCGTCGGTGCGGTCACCCCCGAACACCATGTGCGCGTGGCTGTCGACGAACCCCGGCACGACACACGCGCCCGCGACGTCGGTGCGGCGGTCGGCGGCCGGCGCGGCGGCAGCGTCCCCGACCCAGGCGACCCGGTCGCCGTCGAGCACGAGCGCGGCGTCGTGGCGGAGGCCGAGCGGCCCCTCGCCGAGTCCGGGGTCGAGCGTCGCGAGCAGGCCGATCCCGGTGACGAGTTCGCTCATGCTCCACCTCGGAACCGATCGGTGACGGCCACGGTGTCGGCGCGCGCTCGGGCCGGGTCGCGGAGCCGTCCGCCGAGCACGACCGCGGTGACGTCCGCCGCGGTCGCAGTGTGGAGCAGCTCCTCCGGGGCCGATCCGGCGGTGCGGACGGACCGCGGATCGATGCCGACGACGTCGAAGGGGGCGCCGACGACCGGCCCGCCGGTGGGGACGGGGGCACCCGCGGGCCGGAGTGCCCGGTGCCCGTCCACCCCGCCGGCACGCCAGAGCTCGGACGGGGTGAAGACGCCGCGACGCCCGGCCGCGAGCCGCGCACCGCGTTCGACACCGCGGAGCTCCTCGAACGGGTCGACGACGACGTTCTGATCCGAGCCGATGCTGACCACGGCCCCGGCGTCGGCCAGGTCCCAGGCGCGGCCGAGTCCGTCCCCGAGGTCGGCCTCGGTCGTCGGGCACATCGACACCCCGACCCGCGCGGTGCCGAGCAGGCGGACGTCCTCGTCGGTCAGGTGGGTCGCGTGGACGACGGTCGTCCGCGCGGCCAGGGCGCCGGCCCGGTCGAGCAGCGCGGTCGGCGTCAGTCCGGTGGCCGCCGTGCTCGCGGTGTTCTCGGCCGGCTGCTCGGACAGGTGCACGTGCAGCGGAACGGTGGGCGGCAGGAGCTCGACGGCACGTGCGGCCTCGTGCTCGGACACGGCCCGGACGGAGTGCAGGGCGGCTCCGAGCGTCACGGTCGGGTGCTCGCGGGCCAGGACGTCCCGCAGCGCCCACCACCGCTCCGCCCAGCGCTCGACCGTGCCGTCGCCGAACCGACGTTGCGCGCCCTCGAGCGGGGCTCCGAACCCGGCGGACAGGTAGCAGGTATCGAGGAGGGTCAGACGGATCCCGGTGCTCGCCGCGGCGGCCGCGAGCGCCAGCTCCATGTCGTGCGCGGGGTAGGGGGTGCCGTCGTCCCGGTGGTGCAGGTAGTGGAACTCGCCGACCGCGCCGTACCCGGCGGCGACCATCTCGCCGTACACGGCGAGCGCCACGTCGTGCAGGGTGTCCGGGTCGAGGGCCGCGACCACCGCGTACATGCGGGTCCGCCACGTCCAGAAGTCCCCGCCGCCCGCGTTCGTCCGGCCGCGGAGCAGGCGGTGGAACGCGTGCGAGTGTGTGTTCGCGAACGCGGGGACCGCCGTGTCGACCGCGAGGTCCGCGCGTCCCGTACCGGGCTCGACCGCGGTCACCACGCCGTCGCCGTCGAGGTCGACGGTCAGCGGCCCGGTGACGACGTCCGGCAGCACCAGGCGCCCCAGCTGGACCCTCACGTCAGCTCCCGGAGCACGGCGACGAGCGCGTCGACGCCGGCCCGCACGTCGTCGTCGGACGCGGACTCCCCCGGTGCGTGCGAGACGCCGTCCGGGTTGCGGACGAACAGCATGCCGGTCGGGACGTGGGCGCTGAGCACACCGGCGTCGTGCCCCGCGCCCGTTGGAACCCGTGGGGGCTCGCCGAGCACGATGGCCATGCGGTCCGTCAGCGTGGTGTCGAACGCGACACGCGGGCTGAACGACTCCTCGGCCACCTCGACGACGCAGCCCTCGTCGGCGGCCGCTGCCCGGGCCTCCCGGCCGATCGCATCGACGAGCGCGCGGACGTCCGTGTCCTGCTCGGCTCGCGCGTCGAGCGAGACGGTGACCGACGAGGCGATCGCGTTCGTGCCTCCCGGGACGACGCCGATCCGGCCCACGGTCGCCCGGGCCCGCGCCTCCGTGGGCGCCGCCAGCGACCGTGCCCGCGCACTGCAGACGATCTCGGCGGCGACGAGCACCGGGTCATGCCGATCGGCGAGCTCGGTCGCGCCCGCGTGGTCGCCGCGACCGTCGACGCGGATCGACCAGCGTCCGTGCGCGAGGATCGTCGTCGCCAGTCCGACGGACGCGCCGAGCGGCGCCAGCTGCCGTCCCTGCTCGACGTGCAGCTCGACGAACGCGGCGATGCCGGCCAGCCGATCGGGGTCCGGACCGATCCGCGCCGGGTCGAGCCCGGCCTCCGTGAACGCGTCGGCGAGCCGCACGCCCGCCCCGTCGGTGAGCGCGCGGGCCCGCTCGGGCGACACGGCGCCGGTCATCAAGCCGGATCCGAGGCACGCCACGCCGAAGCGGGCGCCCTCCTCCTCGGCGAACACGACGACCCGGAGCGGCCGGGAGGGCCGGTGCGCGTCCGCCTGCAACCGTGCGACCGCGGCGAGTGCGGTCACGACGCCGAGCGGACCGTCGTACGCGCCGCCGCCGGGCACCGAGTCGAGGTGGCTGCCGGTGACGACCGCGGGGAGGTCGTCCGCGACGCCGTCGACGTCCCAGGTCGCCCACACGTTCGCGTTCCCGTCCACCTCGACGCGGAGGCCCAGGCCCTCCGCCGTCGCGACGAACCACGCCCGCATCGCGCGGTCGGCGTCGTCGAGGAGGTGTCGGCTGTGGCCACCGCGGACGGGGTCGCGTCCGATGTCCTCGAGCTCGCGGAGGAGCGTGACGGCGTCCGTGCGGCTCGTGGTCACGCCTCCTCGATCATCGGGATGTGCAGGCCGCGCTCGCGGGCGACGTCCGCCGCGTGCTCGTACCCGGCGTCGACGTGCCGCATCACCCCGGTGCCGGGGTCGTTCGTCAGCACCCGCTCGATCTTCTGCGCGGCGAGGTCCGTGCCGTCGGCGACGACGACCTGCCCGGCGTGGATCGACCGGCCGATGCCGACGCCGCCGCCGTGGTGGATCGACACCCAGGTGGCGCCCGACGCGGTGTTGAGCAGGGCGTTGAGGAGCGGCCAGTCGGCGATCGCGTCCGAGCCGTCCTTCATGGCCTCGGTCTCGCGGTAGGGCGACGCGACCGATCCGGAGTCGAGGTGGTCGCGGCCGATCGCGATGGGTGCGCTCAGCTCGCCGCTCGCCACCATCGCGTTGAACGCGAGGCCGGCGAGGTGCCGTTCCTTGTAACCGAGCCAGCAGATCCGGGCCGGCAGTCCCTCGAAGTGCACCGTCTCGCCCGCGGCCTCGATCCACCGGCGCAGGCGCTCGTTCTCGGGGAACAGCTCGAGGATCGCGCGGTCCGTCTTGGCGATGTCCTCCGGGTCGCCGGACAGCGCCGCCCAGCGGAACGGTCCACGGCCCTCCTCGAACTGCGGGCGGATGTACGCCGGCACGAACCCGGGGAACGCGAACGCCCGGTCGTACCCGCCGAGTTCGGCCTCGCGTCGGATCGAGTTGCCGTAGTCGAACACGTCGGCACCCGCGTCGAGGAACCCGACCATCGCGGCGACGTGCTTCGCCATGCTCGCCCGCGCGTCGGCGGTGAAGCCCTCGGGGTCGGCCGCGGCCCGCTCGTGCCACTCGTCGACGGTGTAGCCCTCGGGCAGGTAGCTCAGCGGGTCGTGCGCACTGGTCTGGTCGGTGACGACGTCGACGGCGACGTCCCGCTCCAGGATCTCCGTGAACACGGTGGCGGCGTTGCCGACCAGTCCGACGGACAGCGGCCGACGGTCGGCCTTGGCGGCGAGCACCCGGTCGAGCGCGTCGTCGAGGTCCTCGGTCATCTCGTCGAGGTAGCCGTGGTCGACGCGGCGGGCGATCCGTGCCGCGTCGACGTCGACCACGAGCACGGCGCCGCCGTTCAACGTGACGGCGAGGGGCTGCGCGCCACCCATGCCACCGGCACCACCGGTCAGCGTCAGCGTGCCCGCGAGCGACGCGGTCCGCTCGTCCTCGCCCGCTCGCGCGGCGCGCTCCGCCGCGACAGCGGCGAAGGTCTCGTACGTGCCCTGCAGGATGCCCTGCGTCCCGATGTAGATCCAGGAGCCCGCGGTCATCTGCCCGTACATCGTCAGCCCGAGCTGCTCGAGGCGCCGGAACTCGGGCCAGGTCGCCCAGTCGCCCACGAGGTTCGAGTTCGCGATGAGGACCCGCGGCGCCCACTCGTGCGTGCGGAACACACCGACCGGCTTGCCCGACTGGACGAGCAGGGTCTCGTCCGCCTCGAGCGCACGCAGCGTCCGCACGATCGCGTCGTACGCGGCCCAGCTGCGCGCCGCCCGCCCGGTGCCCCCGTAGACCACGAGGTCCTCGGGGCGTTCGGCGACCTCGGGGTCGAGGTTGTTCATGAGCATCCGCATCGGGGCTTCGGTCTGCCACGAGCGGGCGGTGATCTCGGGGCCGCGCGGCGCGCGCACCGAGTGCGTGGTGGTGTCGGTCAAGGGGTCCTCCGGATCGTCGTCGTCCCCATGACAGCGCACCCCCGTCGCCGGCACAGCGAGTCCGGAGGCACTAGGGTCTCGGATACGAGACGCGTCACGTGGCGGAAACAGCCCCGTCACGTGGCGGTCGATCCGGCCCGTCACGCACCCCGGCGGCCGCAGGACGGACGGGAGGACCGTGGCCGAGCCCCGCCCTGTCCCCGCCGCCACGAACGCGGTCCGGCTGCTCCGGTACCTCGGCGCCCAACGCGGGCCCGTGACCGCTGCGGCCGTCGCCCGCGAACTCCGCCTGCCCCGGTCGTCGACGTACCACCTGCTCGCCGCGCTCGAGGCCGAGGGGTTCGTCGTGCACTACCCCGAGGAGCGGCGGTACGGGATCGGCGTCGCCGCGTTCGAACTCGGGTCCGGGTACCTCCGGCAGGCGCCGCTCGCCCGGCTCGGCGCCCCCGTCCTCGGCTCGCTCGTCGACCGACTCGGCGAGAGCGCGCACATCGCCGTTCTCCAGGGCCGCGACGTCGTCTACGTCCTCGAGGAGCGCGCCCCGCACCGCCCCGTCCTGGTCTCGGACGTCGGGGTCCGACTGCCGAGCCACGTCACCGCGAGCGGTCGGGCGATGCTCGCCGAGCTCGACGCCCCCCAGATCCGCGCCCTGTTCCCCGATCGGACCGTGTTCGCCGAGGGGGACGACCCCCGCGACCCCCGCGGTCTCCGCACCGTGCTCGCCGCCACCCGGGCGCGCGGGTTCGCGTGGGAGCACGAGGGCGTGAGCGCCGGGCTCGCGTCCGTCGCACTCTGCGTCCGCGACAGCACGGGGTGGCCCGTCGCGTCGATCGCCGTCACGTTCCGCACCGAGGACTACGCCGAGGAACGGTGGCCCGAGCTCGCCGAGCGCGTCCGGCCGTTCGCGCGGGAGCTGCAGCGCCGCGTGGCGGGCCCCGCCACCACTGGCTGAGCCGCCATCCCCCGCCCCGGGATCCGCCTGTTTCCGACGGGGTGCGCGTCGTCCGACACCAACACCGTCGACTCATGGCGGGTCACCAGGGGCGCAGGCGGTCAGAGCACCCGCGCGAAGCAGACCGAGCTCGGGTTGTCGGCGTAGCGGCCGAACGGCGCGATCCGCGAGAACCCGGATCGTTCGAGGAACCGGACGGTCTGCGTCGCCTGGGATCCCGTCTCCATGACCAGGGCCGGGGCGCCCAGTTCGCGGCCGGCAGCGATCAGGTGCTCCAGGAGCGCATCGGCCACGCCGAGACTCCGCGCGTCGGACCGGACGTAGAGCTTCCGGACCTCGTGGACCCCGTCCTGGACCGGCGTGAGCCCCGCACACCCGATCGGGACGCCCGCGCTGTCCCGGGCGAGCAGGTGCACGGGCACCTCGTCGGCCGTGAGCTCGGGACCGAGGTCCGGTCCGGCGTTGACGCTGTTGAGCTCGATCCGGGCAGCGGCACGGAGGCGGATCGCGCTCTCGGCGTCGTACGGCTCGGGCGCGATGGTGAACGACCAGGGCTCGGGCTTGAGGTAGGGCACCGGGGATCGCCTCGTTCCATGCGCACGGTTCGGGAGTGTGCTCACGCTAGCGGCGACGGGTCCACCGGGCGCGTCGGCACGCCCGGCGCGTCCGCCCGGCACCAGCCCGAGCGCGTCAGAACGGCACGCCGCACACGAGCACGACGTTCGCGAACGGCGTCGCCTCACCGGTGCGGACGAACAGCTTGGCGCCCGCGGACATCCGCTTCAGCGCCTCGTGATCCACGTGCCGGACGCCGTCGAAGCGTCCAGTGATCCACCCCTCGGCCTCGGTGCCCACGACCTCCTCCGCCGCGATGCAGTCCTGGAACACGGCGTCGCCGAGGAGCGCGTCGAGGACGTCCTCGAACCGCGGCACCCCGTGGACGACGGCCAGGTCGACGAGCGGGACGCCCGGCGGGATCGGCAGACCGCAGTCAGCGACGACGACGAGGTCCCCGTGTCCCAGGTGGCTCAGACCGGCGTTGAGCTCGGCGTTGAGGATGCCGGCGCGCTTCACGCGGTCACCTCCGGCAGGGTGTCGTCGAGCGTCGGGTACGACGGCTGCGTCCCGGCCCCCTGCACGGCGAACGCACCGACCCGCACCGCGTGCCGGACGCCGTCGAGCAGGGACTCCCCGGCCGCGAGGCTCGCGCTGAGGGCACCGACGAACGCGTCGCCCGCGCCGGACGTGTCGACCGCGTCGACCCGGGGTGACGGCACCGCGGTGGTGCCGGTCGCGTCCGCGACGACCGCGCCGCGCGCGCCGAGGGTGATGACGACCGTGCGGATGCCCTGCGCGAGCAACGCGATCGCGAGCGCCTCCTCGTCCGCCGGCACCGCGCCTCCCGGCACGAGTCGCGCGAGGACGAGGGCCGCCTCGTGCTCGTTCACGACGAGCGGATCGGCGAGACGGACGACCGCGGCGTCGATGTCGATGACGGGTGCGAGGTTGAGCACGACGCGACCACGGGCGTGACGGGCCGCGGCGGCGATCCCGGCGGCCGGGATCTCACCCTGCATGACGACGACGGCCGCCTCGGCCACGACGGACGCGACGCGATCGACGGCCTCCGCGGTCATCGCGGCGTTGGCCCCCGGCACGACGACGATGGTGTTCTCCCCCGTCGCGTCGACCGTGACCGTCGCGAGCCCGGTGGGCTGGTCGACGACGCCGACGTGCGCGACGTCCACCCCGCTCTCGGCCAGGAGGACCGTGGCGACCTCCGCGGATCCGTCATCCCCGACGAGCCCCACCATGACCGTGGCGGCGCCCCGACGGGCGGCCGCCACGGCCTGGTTCGCGCCCTTGCCGCCGGGCAGGAGGGTCATCGAGGTGGCGATCAGCGTCTCACCCGGGGACGGGTGCCGGTCGACGGTGACGACCTGGTCGACGTTGAGCGATCCGACGACGACCACGGTTCCGGCGGCCGTGCTCACTTGCTGAAGGTGTCGACGTTGCTCTTGGTGACCGACAGCACCGGGACCGACACGGTCTTCGTGGCCTTGCCGTCGATCGCCTTGAGCGCCTGGTCGATCGCGAGCGAGCCGAGCTTCGCCGGCTGCTGGGCGATGGTGCTGCTCAACGTGCCGTCCTTGATCGCCGCGAGGCCGTCGTCCTCGCCGTCGAAGCTCGCGACCTCGACGCTCGAGCCCGCCTTCGACCCGAGTGCCTTGATCGCCCCGAGGGCCATCTCGTCGTTCTGCGCGAAGATGCCGACGATGTCGGGGTGGGCCTGCAGCAGGTTCGTGGTGACGTCGAGCGCGGTGGCGCGGTCGAAGTTCGCCGTCTGCTCGCCGACGACGTGGATGCCGGGGTACTGCTTGATCCCCTCGGTGAAGCCCTTGCCGCGATCACGGGCGGCCGACGTGCCCGCCTGGCCCTCGAGGACGAGGATGTCGCCCTTCTTGCCGATCGCCTTGGCCAGGTCGTCCGCCGCCTGCTTGCCGCCGGCGACGTTGTCGCTCGCGATGAACGAGTCGACGTCCGCACCGTTGACCGTGCGGTCGACGGCGACGACGGGGATGTCCGCCTTGTTGAGCGCCTTGACCGACGGGCCGGCGGCGTCGGAGTCGACGGGGTTGACGATGATGGCCTTGGCGCTGCCGGAGGACGCGGTCTGCAGCTGGTTGGCCTGCTGCGCGGAGTCGTTCTGCGCGTCCACGACCTCGAGGTCGACACCCTTCTTCTTCGCTTCGGCCTTCGCGCCGTCGCGCACCTCGACGAAGAACGGGTTGTTGAGGGTCGAGAGCGCGAGCACGACCTTCTGGTCGCCGCCGGAGCCGCCGCCGAAGCGGCTGCAGCCCGAGGCGCCGAGCATGACGAGGGCGGCGACGGTGCCGACGGTGGCGACCTTCTGGAAGGAGGAGAACTGCATCGTTGGGGTCCTTGGTCTGTCTGTGGTGCTGGTGGGGGGATGAGGGAGTCGTACTGGTGGGGGGTCGGTGTGCCGGGAGGGTCGCCTCCCGACCGGCTGGCGGCCACCGGCCCGCCGGCGCCCGCCGGGGCGGTTCGCGGTCAGCTGCTGCGCGTCTTGCGGCGGAGCACGTCGACACCGACGGCGAGCGCGATGACGAGGCCGATGACGACCTGCTGCCAGAACGAGCTGACGTTGAGCAGGTTGAGGCCGTTGCGGATCACGACGAGCACGAGCGCGCCGATGAAGGTGCCCGAGATCCGACCGACACCGCCCGCGAGCGAGGCGCCGCCGATCACGACCGAGGCGATCGCGTCGAGCTCGTACCCGCTGGCCGCCTGCGGCTGGGCGGAGTCGAGGCGCCCTGCGAGCAGCAGCCCGGCGAGCGCGGCGAACAGCCCGGACAGGCCGAACACGATGACGACGATGCCCTTGACCGGCAGACCCGACAGGCGCGCGGCCTCCGCGTTCCCGCCGACGGCGTACATCGAGCGGCCGAGGACGGTGCGGTTGAGGATGAACGAGGCGACGAGCGCCGCGAGGACGAGCACGATGATCGGCACGGGGACGGGCCCGATGTCGCCGCCGAGGAACGACACCTGCGGCGAGGTCGGCACGGGGTTGCCGTCGGAGATCACGAGGGTCAGGCCGCGGGCGACGCTGAGCATCGCGAGGGTGGCGATGAACGAGGGCAGCTTGCCGTAGGCGCCGGCGAGGCCGTTCACGACCCCGGCGAGCAGGCCGGCGACGAGGCCGCCGAGCAGGGCGAGCCAGCCCGGGAGGCCCGCGGTGCTGAAGAACCAGCCGGACACCATCGCGGACAGTGCGGCCACCGAGCCGACCGAGAGGTCGATCCCGCCGGCCACGATGACGAACGTGACGCCGAACGCGAGCACCGCGACGGTCGAGACCTGGATGCCGATGTTGATGATGTTGCGGCCGGTGAGGAAGTCCGGTGTCGCGATGAACAGGGCGATGCAGAGGACGACGAGGCCGACCAGCGCCCCGTTGTCGGCGAGGAACTTCTTGAAGGAGAAGGACCGCGCGGGGGCCTTCACGGTGGTCGTTGACATGCGACGGGTGCTTTCTGATGGGTACTGCGCTGTACGCGTGGGGGCAGGAACGACCGTCCGCTCGGGGCGGTCGTGACGTGGCGGGGTGGGGGCGGTGCCCCGGGACTCAGACGGTCTCGACGTCGCGGGCGGCCAGGGTCATGACGCGGTCCTCGGTCGCTTCGGACCCGGGGATCTCGCCGGCGATGCGGCCGTCCCGCATGACGAGCACGCGGTCGCTCATGCCGAGCACCTCGGGCAGCTCGCTCGACACCATGACGACCGCACCGCCCGCCGCCGTGATCGTGTTGATGAGCTCGTAGATCTCGACCTTCGCGCCGACGTCGACGCCGCGGGTGGGTTCGTTGAGCAACAGCACGCTCGACCCGGCGAGGATCCACCGACCGAACACGGCCTTCTGCTGGTTCCCGCCGGACAGCGAGCCGATCGGCTGGCCGATGTCGTGCATCCGGATCCGCAGCCGGTTCGCGACCTCCTCGGCCCGGCGCTTCTGCCCGGCGAAGTCGACGAGGCCACCGCGCGCGGTGGAGGCGAGGGTCGCGTACCCGAGGTTGTCGTTGACGGACGCACCGAGGACGAGGCCCTGTGCCTTCCGGTCCTCGGGGACGTGTCCGATGCCCGCGCGGACCGCTGCCGCGATGCTCTTCTTCGGCAGCACCTGACCGCGGACGCGGACCGTTCCCGAGTCGTAGCCGTCGGCGCCCGCGATGGCACGGACGAGCTCGGTGCGCCCGGCGCCGACGAGGCCCGCGACGCCGACGATCTCGCCGGCGCGCACGGAGAAGCTGACGTCCTCGAAGCGACCGGCCGAGGTCAGGTGCTCGACCTGGAGCACCTCGGACGCGGTGTCGATCACCGCGGTACCCGAGGGGTACTGCTCCTCGATGCTCCGGCCGACCATGAGCCCGACGAGTTCCTGCTCGGGCGTGGTGGCCGGCACCTCGGCGACGAAGTGTCCGTCCCGGAGCACGGCGACCGTGTCCCCGATCTCGGCGATCTCGTCGAGGTGGTGGCTGATGAACAGCATGCCGACGCCGCGGGCGCGGAGGTCCGCCACGACGCGGAAGAGCGCCTCGGTCTCGTGGCGGGTCAGCGCGGCGGTGGGTTCGTCGAGGATCAGGATCCGGGCCTCCTGGCTGAGCGCCTTCGCGATCTCGACCAGCTGCTGCCGCGCGATCCCCAGGCTCGACACCGGCGTCATGACGTCGACGTCGAGACCGATGGTTGCGAGCGCCGCCTCGGCCTGACGACGGAGTGCCTTCCGGTCGACCAGGCCGAACCGGGTCGGGATCCGGCCCATCATCACGTTCTCCGCGACGCTGAGCGACCCGACCAGGTTGAGCTCCTGGTGGATCGTGGCGATGCCGAGCTCCTCGGCCGCGGTCACGGACGGGATCGTGACCTCGCGGCCGTCGACGAGGATGCGACCGCCGTCGGGCTGGTGGATGCCGGACATCATCTTGATGAGCGTCGACTTGCCGGCGCCGTTCTCGCCGAGCAGCACCTGCACCTTCCCGGCGTGCACCTCGAGGGTGACGTCGGTGATGACCTGGACCGGTCCGAACGACTTGCTGACGCGATCGAGCGTCATGAGTGGCTGCGGGGACATGTCAGTTCCTCCCGGGACGGGACGGTTCGGCGGCGGAGCGCGACGATGCGGTCTGCCGATCGGTGGCGATGGGGTCGGCCGACGAGGCCCGGACGATGAGCTCGCTCGGCAGGCGGACGGAGGCGGGGTGGTTGCCGGCGATGACGTCGAGCAGGAGTTCGACGGCGACGCGGCCCATGTCCTCGACGCTGTGGGCGACGACGCTGAGCGCCGGTTCGAGCAGCGAGAACCACTCGATGTCGTCGAACGCGACGAGGGCGATGTCGACGCCGATGCGGAGGCCGAGCCGGTTCAGGATCGCGATCGCACCCACCGCCATGAGGCTGTCCGCGGCGAAGATCGCGGTGGGCGGTTCGTCGAGGGCGAGCAGCGCGCTCACCCCGGCCGACCCGGACGCGGCCTGGAAGTCACCGAACACGACGAGGTCCGGGTCGGCGCTCACCCCTGCCGTGACGATCGCGTCCTGGTAGGCCTCGAACCGCTCGCGACCGGTCGAGACGCTCTGCGGGCCGGCGATGTAGCCGATGCGGGTGTGCCCGAGGGCGGCCAGGTGCTCGACCGTGTGGCGGATGCCCGTGCTGCTGTCCGTCGTGACGGTCGGCACGTCGATGCCGGGGACGACGCGGTCGACGAACACCGTCGGGATGCCCCGGTCGACCAGCTGCTGGACCGTCTCGGTGTCGTCGCCCTGCGGCGCCACGATGACGCCGTCCACCCGCCGGGCGATGAGGGTGTCGAGGTACCGGTTCTGCTGCTCGGCACGCTCGTTCGCGTTGCCGAGCATGGTCACGTACCCGGTCTCGAGCGCGGCCTGCTCGACGGTGTGCGCGAGGTCCGCGAAGAACGGGTTCCGCACGTCCGAGACGAGGAGGCCGATGGTGTCCGTGCGGGTCGAGCGGAGCGCCCGGGCCTGCAGGTTCGGCCGGAAGTCGAGGTCGCGCGCGGCCTGTTCCACGAGCCGACGGGAGTCCTCGGACGTCGCCGGGTTGCCCGAGAGCACCCGCGACGCGGTCGCCGCCGAGACGCCGGCGCGCGCGGCGACGTCCTTGATGGTGACGGTGTTCATCGGTGAGCACTCCGTTGGGCGAGTCGTGGAATCGATTCCATGGGATCGATTCCATGACTGTACGGGGAGCGCCGCGGGGATGTCAAATGACTCGGTCCCCGAGGGGTGAGTCAGCGCGCGCCGTGACCGCCGCCCGCGAGCTGCCGCCCGAGCAGGTCCGCCCGCTCCCGCACCCGCCGCCCGAACCGCTGCAGGTCGTCGTCCGAGATCCGGAACGACGGGCCGATGACGCTCAGCGCGGCGACGGTGCGGCCATCGCCGTCGTGCACCGCGGCCGCGGCGGCGGCGGCGTCCGGTTCCACGGCGGTCCCCCGCGAGACGGCGAAGCCCTGGTCGCCGGTGTCCCCGGTGAGCGCCGCGCCGAGTGCGGTGCCTGTGGTGTCGATGGACCGGCCGGTCCAGGTCGCGTGCCGGATCGCGCTCCGGCTCTCGACCTGGCGCAGGTACACCGCGTGGTCCGGGCCGTCGGGGACCGCCAGGTAGGCCGTCTCGCCCGTGAAGTCCGAGAGGTCGACGAGGTGCGGCTCCGCGATGTCGAAGAGCGCGAGGTTCGAGATCGCCACGGCGCCGATCTGGAGGATCCGCGGACCGGCCGTGTAGGTCCCGCCGTCGCGCGCGAGGAACCGACTCGGCTCGAGGGTGCGGAGGAGGCGCGCGACCGTGCTCGTCGGCAGGTCGACGGCGCGCGCCGCCTCGCTCAGGGTCATCCCGGACGATGAGGACGCGATGGCCTCGAGCAACCGCAGTGCGCGCTCCACGCTCCGCGCGCCACCGGTCCCGTCGCTCTGGTCAGGCATCCGCGCCGCCCCTCCCCCTCATGCCGCCGCTCACTCCCCCACAGTCTGTCGGACGCGGGCCGCGGCGGTGATGCGCTCCCGGAGCGACGGGTCGAGGTACCCGAGCGCGTCGAGGTCCTCGAAGCCCTCGGGCGGCAGGTCCGAGCGCTCGGGGAACCCCGTGAGCGGCCGGGTGGTGTCGAACCCGAGCTTCGCCGTGAGCGCGTCCGACCCCCGCTCCGTCGTGAACTGGTGTGCGCTCGGGTCCATCCGGATGCCCTTCATGTCGCCGAGCACCATGAGGTCGCGATCCGCCTGGAACCGGACGTTCACGGACCAGAGCACCCCGGGCTCGTCGTGCACGTCGATGTCGTCGTCGACCACGACGACGGTCTTGAGGAAGTGGTCGGCGGCGAACGCCGCGAGCAGCGCCTGCTTGCCGTCGCCCTGACGACGCTTCCGCACCGCGATGTAGGCGCTGAACGCGCCGCCGCGGAACGGGATGCGGACGTCGACCGTCCCGGGGACCGCACGCCGGACGGCGTCCAGGAGGCGCGCCTCCCGTCCGGGGAAGAGCCACAGACACAGGTGCTCGGCATGGGTCGGGTGGAGGTCCTGGAACAGCGCGTCCGCCCGTCGCGTGACCGCGGTGATCGTCGCCACCGGCGCCTGCGCCTTGCCGTAGTGGTACGAGAACTCGCCGAACGGGCCCTCGTCGACGCGGTCGGCCGGGTCGACGACGGCCTCGAGCACGAGCTCGGCGTCGGCCGGGATCGGCAGGTCCACCGTGCGCCCGGGCGTGACGGCGAGCGGGTCGCCGAGCAGGGCCCCGGCGAGGCCGTGCGCGTCGATCGTCACGGGGTTCTTGAGCTGCGAGGCGATCGCGTAGGCGGGGTGGTGACCGATGACGACGGCGATCTCGACCGTCCGGCCGTCCTCGCGGGCGGCGGCGAGGACACGCCCGAGGTCGTGGTCGGGCGCGGCGTTCACCGTGATCGTGTTCCGGCCCGTGATCATCAGCCGGTACATCCCCGTGTTGATCGACCCCGTCGCCGGATCCCGGACCATGACGACCCCCGCGGTGATGTACCGCCCCGCGTCGGCGCGCGAGTGCACCGCGAAGGGCAGTGCGCCGAGGTCGACGTCGTCGCCGGTCACGACGACCTCGTGCACCGGTGCGTCGTCGACGACGACCGCGTCCGGGACCGGTCCGCGCTGGACCGCGAGCACGTGGTCCAGCGCCTGGCGCACGGGCACGCCCAGAGCCGACGCGACACGGGAGCGCTTGCCGAACACGCCCATGAGCACCGGCAGCTCGGAACCCTCGACGTCGCGGAAGAGCACGCCCGGTGCCCCGTGCGGCTCGAGGCCCTTGACGACGGCGGCGATCTCCCCGCCCGGGCGGACCCGGCGGTCGACCTCGAGCAGCTCGTCGGCGCCGAGCGTCGCGAGCCAACTCCGCAGGTCAGGGCGGCTCATCGCGCGTCGCCGTCCTGTGCGAGCCCCGCGACGACGACCGACCCGGCGGTGTTGTACCGCCCGGCGAGCACGTCCGCGGCGACCGCCTCGATCTCGCCGGCGAGCACGCGGTCGTCGTCGAGACGAGCCGCACGCTCACGCACCGCCTCGTAGACGGGGACGAGTCCGGGCGCCGAGGCGCCCTCGCTCCGGAGGTCGCTGCCCTGCGCCGCGGCGAGGAGCTCGATCGCGACGACGTACGCCGCGTTGCGCGCCATCCGGGCCAGTCGGGTGCCGGCGTGCGTCGCCATGCTGACGTGGTCCTCCTGGCCGGCGGACGTCGGGATCGAGTCGACGCTCGCCGGGAACGCGCTCGCGCGGTTCTCGGCGACGAGCGCGGCGGACGTCACCTGCGCCATGAGGAATCCCGAGTTGAGACCGGCGCCCTGCACGAGGAACGGCGGCAGCCCGCTCATCGAGGTGTCCATGAGCATGGCGGTGCGGCGCTCGGCGAGCGAGCCGACCTCGCAGAGCGCCATGGCGATCGTGTCCGCGGCGAACGCGACGGGCTGCCCGTGGAAGTTGCCGCCGGAGAGCACGATCCCGTCCTCGGGGAACATGAGCGGGTTGTCGGAGACGGCGTTCGACTCGCGCTCGAGTACGCGCGACGCGTTCTCGAGCAGGTCGAGGGAGGCCCCCATCACCTGCGGCATGCAGCGCAGGCTGTACGGGTCCTGCAGTCGCCGACCCTCGAACTCGGTGTCGAGCACGACGCTGTCGGCCACGAGCGCGCGGAGCGCTGCCGCGGTCCGGATCTGTCCGGGCTGGCGGCGGATGCGCTGGATGCGCTCGTCGAGGGCCATCTGGCGCCCGGCCGTCGCCTCGAGCGTGAGCGCACCGGCTGCGAGCCCCGCGTTGAGCACGTTCTCGGCCTGGAACAGCCCGCGGAGCGCGAGCGCGGTCGACATCTGCGTGCCGTTGATGAGCGCGACGCCCTCCTTCGGCCCGAGGACGACCGGGTCGATCCCGACGGACCGGAGGCCCTCGGTCGCCGGGTGCTCGACGCCCTGGATGCGGACCGCGCCGATCCCGGTCATCGCGCCGACGAGGTGCGACAGCGGGGCGAGGTCGCCGGACGCACCGACGGATCCCTGGCTCGGCACGACCGGCAGGACGTCGGCCTCGAGCATCGCGACGATCGTGTCGACGATGACGCGGCGCACACCCGAGTGCCCCTGCACGAGGCAGAGGAGCTTGATGAAGAGCGCCGCCCGGACGACGTCGTCGGGGAGCGGGTCGCCCACGCCGACCATGTGCGAGGCGATGAGTCGACGCTGCAGCTCGACCAGGTCCTCCGGCGAGATGCGGCGGTCGGCGAGCTTGCCGAAGCCCGTGTTCACCGCGTACACGACGTCACCGCGCTCGATCGCGTCGGCGATGACCCGGTGGCCGGCCTCCACGGCCTCGGCGGCCTCGGGACGGAGCCGCACGCGCACGGGTCCGCGGAACGGGGCGCGGAGCTCGGCGAGGGTGGCGCCGTCGGGGCTGATGTCGATGGTGGTGGTCACGATGCGTCCTCCGTCGGGGCTGGGTGGTCGTCGGTCCAACGCCGGATGAGCGTGGACTCGAGGTGGAACTGGTCGAGGAGCCGCCCGACACCGTCGTCGACGATCTCGTCGACGGTCTGCGGGCGGTTGTAGAAGGCGGGGGCCGGGAGGCACACGGTCGCACCCGCGAGCGTCACCGTCTCGAGGTTGCGGATGTGGATGAGGTTGAGCGGTGACTCGCGCAGCATGAGCACGAGGGGCCGGCGCTCCTTGAGGGTGACGTCCGCGGCGCGCGTCAGGACGCTCGAGGAGACCCCGCTCGCGATCTCGCCGAGGGTGCGGACCGAGCACGGCGCGATGACCATGCCCATCGTCCGGAAGGACCCCGAGGCGATGCTCGCCGCGACGTTGTGCACGGCGTGGACGACGTCGGCCTTCGCGCGGACCTCGCGCGGGGTCAGGTCGGACTCGTACGCGAGCGTGAGTTCCGCGGCCTTCGACATGACGAGGTGCGACTCGATCCCGAGCACGCGGAGTTCGTCGAGGAGCCGGATGCCGTACGCGGCGCCGCTCGCGCCGGTGATGCCGACGACCATGCGCCGGGTCATGCGGGACGCACCCGGATGTTGAGCGCCTTCGACTCGGAGTAGCTGCGGTACTCCTCGACGGACTCCTCGCGCCCGACACCGCTGCCGCCCGCGCCGCCGAAGGGCGATCCGGGGTAGTGCCGGTTCGCGTCGTTGACCCACACGTACCCCGCGCGGATCGCGCTGCCGAGCCGGAGCGCGCGGTCGAGGTCGTTCGTCCAGACCGCCGCACTGAGCCCGAGGGCACCCTCGTTCGCCAGCGCGATCGCCTCGGCCTCGTCGCGGAACCGCTGCGTGATCGCGACCGGGCCGAAGACCTCCTCACGGCCGATGCGCATGGCGGCGGTGGTGTCGGTGAACAGAGTCGGCTCGACGAAGTACCCCGGGCGGTCCACCACGTGCCCGCCGGTGACGAGCCGGGCGCCCTCGTCGACCGCCGAGCGCACGTGGTCGAGCACCCGGTCCCGCTGGGCGGCGGAGACGAGCGGACCCATCTCGGTGGTCTCGTCGTACGCGGCCCCGAGCCGGAGTGCGTCCATGCGGGCCGCCATCCGTTCGACGACGGCGTCGTGCACGGACTCGTGCACGAGGATCCGCGCGGTCGCCTGGCAGGACTGGCCGGCGCTGACGGTGAAGCTCAGCCCGGCGAAGGCGGCGGCCGCGGCCTCGTCGAGGTCGGCGTCGGCGCAGATCACGAACGGGTTCTTGCCGCCGAGCTCGGCGGAGAAGTGCTTGACCGTCCCGCTCTCGGACAGGCGGGACTGGATGGCGACGGCCGTGCGGTCGCTGCCGGTGAACGCGATGCGCTTGACGCGGGGGTGCACGACCAGCGCGTCCCCGGCCTCCACACCGCCGGAGACGATGTTGACGACGCCCGGCGGGACCGTGTCCTGCAGGAGCGCGCCGAGGGCGAGCGTCGCGACGGGGGTCTGCGCGGCGGCCTTGATGACGATGGTGTTGCCGGCGAGGAGCGGGAACACCAGACCGGCGAGCGCGAACAGGCTCGGGTGGTTGTAGGCGATGATCTTGCCGACCACCCCGTACGGCTCGCTCGTGACGATCGAGATGCCGTCCGCGTGCGGGCGGGTGACGCGCCCCGCCTGGGCGAGCGCGATCCCCGGCCACTCCTGCAGGTAGCGCAGGGCGAGGCCGACGTCGCGGCGGGTGGACGGCATCGGGTTCCCGCTGTCGATGGCCTCGAGTCGGGCCAGGGCCTCGCCGTGCTCGGCGAGCGCCGCGCGCAGGGCTCCGAGCACGGCGGCGCGGTCGCTCACCGTCCGGGCGGCCCAAGCGGGCTGCGCGGCGAGTGCCACCGCGACGGCCTCGTCGACCTCGGCGCGCGAGGTCTCGGGCACGTCCGTGTAGGGGGTGCCCGTCGAGGGGTCGTGGGTCACCGCGCGGGCCGCGGCGTCCGTCCACCGTCCGCCGACGAAGTTGCGGGGGCGGCCGTCCGGCCAGAAGGCGGCGAGGGCCTCCGCGTACCGCGGAGCGGTGGCGTCGGCGTCGGTCGCGCCGGCGGGGGTCGTGGGGGTGGTCGTCATCCTCGGGACGCTCCTGTCTGCGGGGTGCGGCGCCGGGAGAACGCCGCGGTGTCGATGGTCCGGCCGGTCCGGGGGAGGGTCACGGCCACGGGATCGGTGTCGAGGTCGCGCCCGCCATCGGTGGCCTCGAGCAGCGCGACGACGAGGTCCCCCACCACGGGCGCGGTCTTGAACTGGTTGCCGCTCGTGCCCATGGCGACGAAGAAGCCGTCGCGGTCGGTGCGGTCGTAGATGGGCAACCAGTCCTCGGTGACGTCGTACACACCGGCCAGTCCGCTGGGCGTCGCGGGGACGCGCAGTCCGGGGACCCGGCGGGCCAGGCGCGCCGCGTCGCGGAACCACGAGGCCCGCGTGGGGGTGGCGACGAGCGCGTCGGGGTCGTCGATCGTCTCGACCCCGTCGACCGCGGCACCGTTGCCCCCGACGAGCACGGCCCCCTCGCCGTCGGGACGGAAGTTGAGGCCGAGGTCGCCGTCGACGATGTGGGCGCCGTCCCGGGCCATGTCCACGCCCTCGGGCATGCGGAACCAGTGCAGTTCGTGCCGCTGCGCCTCGAGCCGGACGCGGAAGTCGCCGCCCACGCCCGCGAGGGCGTTCACGGCCCGCGAGCCGGGCCCGGCCACGTTCACGACCGTCGCCCCCTCGACCGTCGACCCGTCTGCGAGGCGGAGGACGGTCGACCCGGCGACGGGGTCGTCGATCGCGACCACGCGCGCACCGAGCAGGAACACGGCGCCGAGCCGTGCGGCCTGTCCGGCGAGGTTCTGCGCCGCGAGGGCGGGGTCGCCCACGTAGCCGGAGGACGGCGTGTGCAGGGCGCGTTCGAACCGGCCGTCGGGCTCGCGCCAGAACTCGGCGGCGTCGGTCCGGCTCGGGGGCCCGAACCGGCGCGTGTCGATCCACGGCAGGGCCGCGGCGAGCGCGTCGCCGTCGACCTCGTGGTACCGCACGCCAGCCCGGTCCATGACGCCGGCCATGGTGTCGAGCACCCCGTCGTCCTCGAGCAGGTAGGAGCCGCACCGCACGAACCGGGCGACCTCCTGCTCGGCCGGGGTCTCGGTGACGGTCCGCCAGTCCTCCCACGCGAGCACCGACTCGGCGGCCATCGCCGAGCTCTCGGCGTCGAACGCGTGGACGCGGATGATGCCGGCGGAGGAACTCGTGGACCCGAACCCCGCGGTCCGGTTCCCGTCGACCACGGTCACGCGCCGCCCCGTGCGGAGCGCGCTCACCGCGATCGCACAACCGAGCACCCCGGCGCCGATCACGACGACGTCCGCCGTGCGGCCCGAGTTTTTCGGGCGTGTTACGAGTTGGTTCATTTCTTGTTTCCGGGTAGAGGGCGTGCTGCCACCGCCAGTACGTTTGCTGCCTGACGGTACTGCATCCCACACAGCGGCAAACGCCGTCCAGGGTCGGACCGCCAACTCGTAACGGGGAGTTAACAAACGCCACCCCGGCGCTCCCCCCACCCCGGAACCACCCGCTCGTCGCACCACCCACCGGCACCCAGCCCC